>JASFHE010000494.1:0-5288 GCA_050123415.1 Desulfobacteraceae bacterium
TAAAAGCCCGGATATCCTGAAAAAAGTACTTGCGGATATGGGGGTAATTGGAGCCAATTCGGAATATGATTCGGTGAATGCTAGTGAGGTGGTAGAGCGGATTAAGGAGAAGATTAAAGGTAAGGCTCAGGGTACAAGGCACAAGGTACAAGGTTAAAGCCTTTTCCTTGAGCCGTGCGCCCTGCGCCTCGTCTTTATTTCATCTCCCTTATCCTTACCTCAATATCCTTTTCATCCTTCAACAGGTCAACCAGCTTCGACGTGTCTGTTTCTCCATAGTGGTATGGATAAAGTATCTCTGGCCTGAAGGCCTTTGCCGCATCTGCGACCATTTCGGGAGTCATGGTATAGGGCCGGTTCATAGGCAGGAACGCTATATCAATCCCTTTTAATGCCTTTATTTCGGGTATATTTTCTGTGTCACCGGCCACATAAACTTTTTTATCACCGAATGTTATTATGTAGCCATTGCCAACTCCCTTTGGATGAAATCGTGTATCGGATGCAAGATTATATGCAGGAACTGCCTCGATCTTGAATCCTGACACGGTTTTTACATCGCCGTTTTTCATTACGATCCCTTCTCCAATCTGTTTGAAGCCTGCTTCATTTATTAAAATTTCTGTTCCGTCTTTTTTAAGGGTATCTATCGCTTTTTTGTCAAGATGGTCGAAATGCTCATGTGTTATCAGAATTATATCGGCCTTGGGCATGTTTTTGTAATCAGTAAAGTTTGTCCACGGATCAACATGAATTATTTTCCCTTCAAATGAAAACATAAGGGTTCCGTGACCGATAAATGTGATTTCCAGATTGCCTTTTGATGTTTTTATCGTATCCATCTGAAATCCTCCCTGTGCGAAACTGTATGTGGGTAAAAGAATAAACAGAATAAGAAGTAAAATCTTAACGGATTTTTTCATTATATACCTCCATTATTGTTGTATTGATCAACTGCAAAAATAATAGTGTATTAACTTAATTTTGTCCATTATTGTCTTTTTAATGCCTTTTTCTTAATATAAGATTTTATGGATTTGGAACGCATGTCAAATAATATATCATTTATAAAGTTTTAGAAATGAACATATCCAATTAAGCATAAGTCTTCGATATTGACACGTATAAATACATGACATATACTTCTGCCATAATAAATTGAGTTTTTAAATATATACAGACATTATTGACAGCTGATAAAGAATATCTTTTCTACAAGGGTGTTTCCTTTATAAGAGTTATTATTATCGCAGCCTTTATTATCCTGCTCTTCAGTTAATAAAAGCATTTTTAAAAAATAAATAGAGATACTCAGGCAACACTGCTGTTAGTAAATGAGTCTGTTTTTTCGGAGTTTAAAATGGTTGAAGATTCATCTATAAAACAAAACATTAACACTTCACGGCAGTTAAACCCTGTAGCCATGATGGTGTTTATTTCAATACTCTGTTCTTTTCCAATGATGGCTACAGACATGTACCTGCCGGCAACTCCCATGATAAAAGAGCAGCTTAATACATCGGTAGAGCTTGTGAACTCTACACTCTCAACATTTTTTTTCATCATAAGTTTTTCCGGTCTTTTATTTGGCCCATTATCAGACAGATTCGGGCGTAAGCCGATTATCCTGACCACAATAAGTGTGTATGTTCTGGCAAGCCTGGCCTGTGTATTCAGCACAAATATATATTTCCTGATAGTATCCAGGGTGTTCCAGGCAGTAGGGTGCGGGTCGGGTATGGCTATCCCCGCAGCCATAGTAAAAGACTTTTTTCCCCCGGAAAAAAAGGAGAAGGCCTTTGCCGTAATCGGGGCATTAACCGGATTTGTCCCTATAATAGCACCGGTCTTTGGGGCCAAGATACTGGAATATACTTCCTGGAGAGGGATTTTTTTCATTCTGGCCATTCTCGGTTTCATCACTCTTGTTTTTGCCTTTTTCTTTAAGGAAACCAATCATGACCGCTCGGATGAAAGCATACCGGCATCCATGATGAAACTGGGAGTTGTGCTGCGGAACCTGGACTTTACGAGGCTTGTATTCTTATTCGCAATGGCACCTCTGGGCATGATGGCTTTTGTAGGCATATCATCTTTTATATTCCAGCAGACATTCGGGCTCAGTGAATTCGAATACAGTATATATTTTGCTGTTAACGCGGGGATCAGTGTCCTTGCTGCCCTGGCCTATATACGTATCTCTCAGATTGTTAAGCCCTTGCTGATAATCACAGTCAGTTTTGCCATGAGTATAGTGAGTGGCAGTTTTACTATCCTTTTTGGTGAATTGCATCCTGCGCTGTTCCTTTTTTCAATTGCTATCGGAAGTTCGGCGTTCGCATTACAGCGCCCGCCGTCCATGAATCTTTTACTGGAACAGCAGGATAAAAATACAGGATCAGCTACTTCTCTGATGAATTGCTTTATGGGTTCATTCGGCAGCCTTGGGCTTGTGATAATTTCTTTTGACTGGGCTAACCGGATATTTGTATTGGGAGTAATAAACATTACACTTGGTATCTTAAGTACATTATTCTGGCTTTATGCAAAAAAAAGATGCAAAATACCAAAGAGCATGATGTAATACAGGATAAAACATGACAAACTACATCAAACATCCAATTCTTGACAAAATCATAAGCTTTATAGTCAGCATAATAATAGTTCTGATAATTTTTGTCGGTATCGTTGGGATTGTTTTCCCATTAATGATAGAAGCAAGAATTGAGCATGTAAAAATAATATCTCTAATGTCCATCCTGATCGGTGCGCTGATTATTCTTCTGGCAAGGCGCTGGCCGATTTTCCGTTTTATTTCCTTTATCAAAGAACCAGGAGGCTATGAGTTAAAAAAAGGTTATGATTTTATTGGCTCTTTAATCGTAGGGCTTTCCTTTCTGGCGGCAGGTGTTCTCTATATGCGCACAAAAAATTCCAATATGATAATTATTTCATTTATAGCAGGGGCTGCCCTTATAAGGATAATAATATTTTATATCAATAATCAAATTAAGAAGCAGGATTTAACCTCACCTCCGGAGGAAAAGGAATAACTTCTTCCAGGTCAAATTATCTAAATATATGCCGCTGCCTTAAAGGCGGACATTATTGCCGGCCCAACAGTTCCTGCTTCAATTGCATCACCCACAACGTACACTTCTGTTGCCGGGGCACTTCTCCTGAGCTCATCTGCAATATCATATCGTGGCGTCATACCCGGCGCCAGGAGTACTGTATCCGCAGGAAGTTCAAGTTTATCTGATGTGTTTGTGTTTTCGCATATCACAATGCTGTCTGTCACTTCTGTCAGTCTGTAGTTATTATATATCCGGATTTCGAGTTCCTTTATTAACCTGGTAAGCTCTATGGACACACCGCCCGCGGATGTAAAGAGGTGCGACATGTCAGGCGCCATCTCAACAAGGATGACATCCTTACCATTTTTTTTGAGCTCAATGGCGCACTCTACTCCCACGGAGCCTGCGCCTATGATAACTGTTTTGTCTCCGGTTTTCACCTTGCCGGAATCGGCATCAGGAGCCCAGTATACATGAGGTTTATCAATGCCCGGGAGATCGGGTATTACGGGTCTCGCGCCTACCGCTATAATAAGCCCGTCATAGTTCTCAGCATCAAGCAACTCTTTTGTCACTTCGGTATTAAGCAATATCTTTGCCGGGGATTTTTCAATCTGGCGCAGCAGGTATTTAATATAGTCCCTGAGATCCTGCTTGAATGAATGGGAAGCGCCCAGTAACAGGTTTCCTCCAAGCCGGTTACTCTTTTCATAAAGGGTAACGTCGTGTCCACGTTCGCAGAGTGTAATAGCCGCCTGAATGCCTGCGGGGCCGCCGCCTATTACCGCGATCCTTTTCTTTTCGGAAGCCTCCGGAACCCTGTTATCCGGAAATTCAATCTCGTTACCCAGGTAAGGATTTACCGCGCAATTAATAACCGCAGGGATCATAAGACGGCTTCCGCAGTACTGGCACCTGAGGCAGGGGCGGTGATCTTCTTCCCTGCCTAATGCGTACTTGCGGGGAAGTTCCGGATCTGCCAGCAGGGGACGGCACATTGCAACAAAATCAGCCTTCCCGCTTTCAATTATCTCATCGGCATCTTTGATGTTCATGATTGAACCTACAGTACATACGTATAGATCCGGGAATGCCTTTTTGATTTTTTCCGCCCAGTGTACATTGTAATTCCTCGGCATAATGTAATTCTGCCACCATTCACGCATAAGTTCGAAATCGGTGTGGAGCCCTGCTGATACATGCAGAATATCTATTTTGTCCTTTATAAGCTCAATAAACCGGAGGGTTTCTTCAAAGTGCATTCCGTCGGGATGTATCTCATCTGCTGAGATACGGTATTCAATGACAAAATTTTCACCCACGAGTTGACGGGTCCTGTCCAGGACCTCTATTGCAAAGCGTGCCCTGTTTTCCAGTGAACCGCCATACTCATCTGCTCGAAAGTTATGAAGACGGCTTGCAAACTGAGAAATCAGGTTGCCATGTCCGCCGTGTATCATGGCGGTATTAAAACCTGCCCTTTTACACCTGAAAGTCGCTGTTGCGAATTTCTCAACAACCTCCTTTATCTTCTCATGGCTCATCTCCTGTGTTGGTACAGGTTCTCTGCCGGCCTTTTTTGCGAGCATTCTTTCAAATGGCCTTATGTATGATGAAGGAGCTATGGCGGGAGTACCATACCTGTCATAGGGGGCATCCATGCCCATATGGTTTATCTCGAGAGAAGGCTGAACACCGTATCCGAGGCACATTTCCGCATACCGGGTAAGCGGCAGAATAAAATCATCTCTTCCAAGGTCGAGCTGCCGTTCCTCATCACGGGCCTCCCTGAGATCAATGATAGAGTTTCCCACAGATATTAATGCCGCCCCTCCCTTTGCAACAGATCTGAAGCATTCCACAAACTCCGGAGTTACCCTGCCGTCCGGGTCAGCCAGATTGGGTGAAGGCGGTGCCATTTCGATCCTGTTCTTAAAATTAACACCTCTAATGCGAATTGGCGCGAATACGTGCTTGTAGATAGATCCCATTTGGCTCCTTTAATATGAAGTGAGAATTTTGATATTGAAAAAAGAATAGAGATATACTTACTCGAAAATCTATAAAAGATCAAAAATATCTTGTTGTTATAAACTTATGAGTCTAAAGTTTTAGCGTTCATGCCGCCAAAGGCAAAGCACCATCCGTGGTCTTTCTGCTCTTTGCCATAATTATTTGATAAATCGCACAATTCTTGAAAGTGCAAAAATT
>JASFHE010000495.1:0-5278 GCA_050123415.1 Desulfobacteraceae bacterium
AGGAGGTCAACCGCGTTTCCCAAAATGTCTTGACAAAAAATATGGAGAATTTAATTATTACTAACCCTGTTTCCGCATGTAGTGTAATGCAAATCTAAGTTGAGACATTGTCCCAGAAACGCGCCGTCATATTTACGATATTCAGGTTCTTTCTTAATCACAGCCTCTTCAGAAGTAAATGCACGAATGACACAGATAACATTATACCATTCATCATTTACATTACTAACAATATACCGGATGCGTACAGTGCTATACGAAATAGCTCTAGCCAAACTTTTAACTAATGAAATTATATCGTTTGATTTTAAGTTATATTTTTCTAATACACTCATGGATGTAACTTCGTTTTCATTCTTCAATTAAATAATCAGAATCAATTTTTTTAATTTCATACGATGCGACTGGAGTGACACCTACATTGTGGTCAATCATAAGTTCAGATAGACGCGGACCATCGATCAGTATGATTTTACTTTGTATACTTGTTACGTAGTCAAGTGCATCTTTTGAGAAGTTGGATGTTGTGATGAATATTCCTTTCTGTGCTCTTTGGCCTTGCAATGCTCCTGCGAACTTTTGTATCTCAGGCCTACCAACTGTTCCTTGCCACTTCTTGGCCTGAATATAGATGACATCAAGACCTAGTTTGTCTTCATTTATAATGCCATCAATTCCTTCGTCTCCAGATTTGCCAACCGCCTGACCAGCTTCTTTTCTTGAACCGCCATAGCCCATTTTTACAAGAACATCGATAACAAGACGTTCAAAAAATTCTGGAGAACAATCTTTAATTGATTGTAGAATATCAGAGGATAGGTTTTCTCTGAGTTCCTGGTATGCGGTCTCTAAAGTCTCTTCAGGATTTGTACCTGAAACTGTGGGGGTATTTGATATCGTTTTTTCTTTTTTATCTTTACTTAGTGATTGGAACTCAACAAATTCAGGAAATTGTTCAAGGAATTTTATATCAATTTTCTCGGGTTTTGTTTTTAGTACTTCGTAGCCTCTTTCTGTAATTTGATAACAACCTCTTCTTGGTCTTTTTAGTAGTTTGGCTCTATGAAGATATATGTTAGCCCATGCAACCCTATTATTAAATACTGGTTGAGTCCCACTGGGTAACAATTCTTCGAGATCCTTTTGTGAAAGATTAAATACGTTTGATAACTCACTTCTCGTATTAGCAAGGGATCTTTCCTTTCCGTCATTTGCTAATTCAAGTAATGGAAGCATTATAGTCTGGAAATCTGGAACAGGCATAACCTTTACCCCTTAAAAAATGAAAAGCTGTTTACGTTTTGGTTTCAAATTAATTCAAATAAGTCACTCCACATACCTTCAAATAATCAGCAATATCCTCGTATGTGCCAGGAACTCTCGTACTATCTCCTGAGTCTCCTTCAGGAACAAATATGACCATTCCCTCACGAGCACGAGTTAAAAAAACACGATATTTATTTAAAATATATCTTTGGGTATCTTGAGAATGAACATTTTGCCATGTTGTATTATGAAGCCTTCTGAAACACCAACTATTTTTTATATTATCTCGAACAAAATCACCGCCCCAGCAAACTCCGGTGTAATCGAGTTCAAGACCTTGGCTTGTATACTCATTAGCAGTAACTTCAAGTGAATTTGAAGAACGATAATCTCCGTGGGGTTTTAAATACCAATGAGCTATCTTCTCTTTTTCTTGAACGGTTAGAGAAACTCCCAGTCCATCTGCTATAAGGCGTACCGCTCCAGCGCTAGCGAGTAATCCGCAACGACGTATCCCGCGGGTGCTTGATTTTAAGAACTTTCTGCATTCGTCAATAGAACGGGCCAACATGATTGGATATCTGTCTAATTGTGCCGATATTTCAAATGCTTCTTCAGGACAATTTCCTAAAACTGCATCTACCCATTTACTGACCAATCCAGAGCGGTATGATCGGATTGGAATGTTTAGTTGGAGAGCATCATTGTACGTAATTTTGACATTGTTGGGTACACCATCAGGAAATAATGCCGTTCCTGCAGTTCCCTCAGATCCATCGACTGCATTTTTAGGAACAATCATCTCCCATTTATCATAATATTTCGAAAGAGCTTCACCCCACTGTTTCATACCAGGTTCGCCCTTATTGATTTCCTGCCCCGCGCCTACTAAGCATATTATGGCCGCCCAATTTTTATGACGATCCATTATATTCATAAGTAATTCTGGCTCAGATGCGTCTCGTCCAAACTTGTCTTTTCCTTGCTTATGATCCCACGCTCTTTGTGCTTCATCAAAAACTATGGCATTTTCAAATGGTGGATTCACTATGTCATGAGAATAATATTCTTTTAGAAAATCATTTATATGCTGAATCCTCCCTTTTAAATTACGTCTAATTTCGCCAATTTTCGCACGAAGATCTCGTGACTTTAATCGCAAATATTCGTCTTGGGCTAAAGCCTCTCTTAATACTATTACCAAAGGAGTGTTTCCTGACATATAGATTGTTTTCCCTTGAGTATAGTCCTCGTCTTTAGTTTGATGTACAACGTTAAGACCCGCTAAGGTTTTTCCTGCACCAGGAACACCAGTTACTACAATTATCCTTTTCTTTGACTGATAGCGTGTTTCATGAACGAGACGAACAACCTCTTGAGAACAATTATCTAAATTTACAGCATCGGATCTAGAAATTTCTTTTACACCATGATTTGCAAAGATAGTAGTGGCGGCTTCGATAATCGTGGGGACTGGTTCATAAGATGACCTTTCCCATTCGCGCCAGTCTATTAAATTTCCTGTTTGATCTTTATCATTCTGAGATAATATCACTTCAGGCAATGTTAATTTTGATGACACGCATACGGGTTGGATTTGCATTGTCTCATGATATGGAGGTTGAATCTGTACTGAAGATAATGCTGTGTAGCATAAAATTGGAGTCATGTTTAAATGGTGGGATGCTTTATGGAAATCCCGAAGGTCAAGTGCATACTCTTCTGTTTGCCTTATATCAGTGCTTGTGATTTTATCTGGACCGACTTTTAATTCTATTAAAAAGAGTCTATTCGTTGAAATCAGAATAAGATCAATCCGCTTTCGTATTCGGTAAAGTGGGTATTCAAGGAGTAACCCCCATTGCCCTGTATTAGAATTATTTTGATATAATTGAGAAATGACGTCGTGAATTATTGGCAGTGATTTTATCCATGATTTATTTTGGGTGCCAAGAAGTTGGAAATATCCATCGTTGAAATAACAATCACTGAGTATATTATTAATATGATCAGGATTATTCTTTAAAAAACCATCTATTGTATTTTGATAGTAGGCGGACAAAATATTAATCCATATTTATTTTTATACTTTAAAGGGGGACATGCAGAACGTGCAATACCTTTTTTATTTATATTGTGAACCTATCAAAAACCTCTTTTTTATGCCACTTTATAATAAATTCAAGGTTCAAGATTGGTCAATAACTTCTTTTACACGCCCCACAACCCCATTCTCCAAACGGACCTTGATACCATGGGGATGCGTTGCGAAATTGGTTAAAATATTTTTAACCACGCCCTCTGTCAGTTTCCCGGTTCTCTGGTCCTGCTTCTGTACGACCTTTACGTGAGAACCGGGTTTAATCGCCGCCTTTGACGGGTAAACAAATCCTTCCGTCTTCGTTGCTCTGCGCCGTGACAGGTGATGCTTGTTACTGGATACCGGATAATTTTTCAAAATCTTAAATTCCTCTAACCACGAACCACACGAAATACACGAAAATGTTTTATTATTAATTTTTAAAACTCTTAAAATTAAACCATCCGCCGTCGCTAAAGCTATGGCGGGACACGCAAACCACGCGAAAATCGCAAAAGTTTAGATTCTTAATTTAATAGGGTAAAGAATTGATTATTTTTCCTTTACCCTGGAGTAGTGGTTTTTCATTAAACTCTAAAATCCTGTCTACATTTTCATGCCAGAATTTCATGGTTAAATTGATTCGGCTTTTAGCCCTTAGTTCGGCTGTTTCGAGAAATATAACGACCAGACGATTCAAGGTATCTATCTCATCTTCATTCAGGTAGTTTTTTGCAATAAATATATCCTGCTTCCTTACCACATTACCTTTCCATGATGTCAGCGCCATGTTGGGTTTATCTGGATCCGCCCGTTCTAATACTATCTCGGCTGCTGTTTTGTGAGTCACTGCGTAAAGTAATTTATTCTGGGTTTCAGCAAAAAACATCTGAGTTGCTTTGTCGGTTTTGTCATAATCACTGCTCAGGGAAAAGAGATCCCGGACTTTCTGGTAAAAGCGTTTTTCAGACGCCCGGATTTCTCTGATGCGCTCAAGCAGTTCATCAAAATAGTCAGGTCTTCCGTCCGGATTTTTCAGGCGTTCATCATCCATTAGAAATCCCTTTATCATATATTCCTTAAGATGATTGTTTGCCCATATTCTAAATTGTGTCCCTCTTTTGCTCCTTACTCTGAAACCGATGGCTAATACCATCTCAAGCGAGTAGAAAGTGATATCATATTCTTTACCGTCAGCAGCAGTTGTAAAGTAATTCTTTACAACTGAATTTTCGGATAATTCCTTTTCTTCCAGTATGTTAGCTATATGCTGCCCTATATTTTGCTTGGAGGTGTCAAAAAGTTTTGCGAGTTGATTTTGATTCATCCATACCATTCCATCCTTGGCGTAGAGGGATACTGCAGTTTTACCGTCTGCAGTGTTGTATATGATAATATCCTGTCTTTCCTCATCCATGTTTAACCTTCTGGGTAATAACCAAGTCAAATTACATCTGTTATCTCTTTTAAATATGCAATGATAAAAACAGCCTTTAGACTATATGCTGTTAGTATAATAACAAACCAAAAGATTTCTCCATTCTGTCGAAATGACAAAATGATCATATTTGTTTGGTTTTTATTAACATAAAGCCAAATTGGTGAAAATTCTCTCTTTTTGTGAGTTTTTGTTCTACCAGAAAAGATATATTTGGGCAAGAAACTTTCAGAAGACAGAAATTAGTAAACAGAAAAGGGAAAAGAGACTTAAAGACAGAGGTCAGATGACAGAGACCAGATACCGGATGTTTGATGCTTCATGCTTCGTTTACAGCAACGCCGCGCCAGGGAAAGCAGGTTAAAGAAATTATGGAAAAAATTTATATATCTCTTTTCTATGCAAAACCCTTTCAAGGGTTAACGTATCATTATTTTCAAACTTCAGCCCAACACGATAGGTACCAAATCGAACTTTGTAAAAACCGGGATAGC
>JASFHE010000496.1:0-5272 GCA_050123415.1 Desulfobacteraceae bacterium
AGACACAATTAAATCTGTTTAAATAAGTATATAACAAGGGGTACCTTTTAGGACTAACAACATCAAGCCACCGCCTCTGGCGGTGGTATTTTGACTATTGTACTTATATATGAATAATTGACTACATATGTGTGCTTTGCTTTTCTGATTTAATAAGATTTTTTTATTGTCTGTTTTTTCGGGAGCAGCAAATGGTAGATAACGACAGTGAAGTACAGGATATATTAGCAACAGATTCTTCAGGATGGAAATTAAGCAGTTCTTTAGTGGAGAAGGTAAAGAATTCCCTGGAAGATCCTTCGGTTGTTCATGAAATAATTGAGCACATGATTGACGGGTTAGTAATTATTAACGGTGATTTTAAAGTTTTTGAAGCTAACAGCAGCTTCTGTAGAATGCTTGGATATTCTCATGAAGAAATACTTAACTTACACATATGGGACTGGGATACAAGAATACCACCCGATACAAACAGGAAGATGATCGTTACCCTCCTTGAAGATACACATGTTCACTTTAAATCAAACCAGAAACGAAAAGACGGCTCTCTAAATGTAGTAGAAATTCAAGGGCAATCATTTGGATATAAAGATGCAATGTGGCAGATATGCCTCTGCAGAGAAATAATTGACAATAAAAAAGCAGAATCCGACCTTAAGAAATTCCAGATTGATCTTAATGAAACACAAAGAATCGCTCATATCGGCAGCTGGGAACTGGACCTGGAGACGGATGTGTTAGTGTGCTCTTCAGAAATGAAAAGAATATGGGGAATCCCTCAGGATGAGCAGCTTGCTGGAATGGGAAGCCTGAAAATAAGCGTAATACCTGAGGATCAGGCCAGGCTGGATCAAGCGATTCAGAACTCCATTCGGAAGGCTATACCATATGATCTTGAATACCGGATTATTGACAGGCAGGGAAATCTAAAGCATTTGCATTCACGCTCGAAAGTAACCGGAAATTCCCGGGGAAGGGCAATTCGCCTCTATGGCATGTGCCAGGACATCACAGAAAGAAAGAAGCACGAAGAAGAGAGAAAGCTCAATGAGATAAGGCTTCTCCAGAGCCAGGAAATATCCCATATCGGTACATATGAATATAATTTAAAGACAAATGAACTCTGGTGGTCTGATGAATTATACAAAATATATAGCATCAAAGCGGGTACGACTGTCAACCGGGACAACTATATCGAGTATATCCATCCTGATGATATTGGCAGGGTAAAAGTTATGATGGACCTCGAAAAGGAGGACTATCATATTGAATACAGGATTATTCGTCCGAGCGGTGAAATCAGGTATCTTTCAACCTTTGTTGGCAAACATGAATACAGGGACGGTGAAAGATATCTGATAAGAGGCACTTCCCAGGATATTACAGAACAAAGACTTATTGAACTGGAAAAGAATCAACTGGAATTAAAACTTAATCATGCCCAGAAGATGGAAACAATAGGTACTCTTGCTGGCGGAGTTGCCCATGATATCAATAATATCCTTGGGATTATAATCGGTAACACCGAATTATGCATGGACGATGTTCCCGAATGGAATCCTGCTTATTCCAACCTGAAAGAAATAGTAAACGCGGTTCTAAGGGCAAAGGAGGTTATCCGCCAGCTGCTGACCTTCAGCAGAAATATGGAGGTAAAAAAAGAAATAATCGATATTGTTTCGGTAATAAATGATACCCTGAAATTTTTAAGATCAACAATATCTGCGACTATTGAAATAGAAAAACGAATAGAAGTCTCTAAACCGAATATTATAGCCGACCCCACACAGATTGACCAGATCATAATGAACATCTGTGCCAACTCGGCTCAGGCAATGGAGGAGAGTGGCGGGAAAATAATGGTTAGCGTTGAAAACATAACAATTGATCATGTTCATGCGGATGATAGTGATGCGCTGGCTAATGGTGAGTACATAAAAATCAAAATAAGTGATAACGGCCCCGGCATTCCTGCAGAGCTTCACGAAAAGATTTTTGATCCGTACTTTACCACAAAAGAAGTAGGTAAGGGATCAGGTATGGGGCTGGCGGTAGTGCAGGGGATAGTCAATAAACACAAGGGGGGCATCAATGTTGAAAGCGAGCCGGGAAAAGGAGCTACCTTTACAATCCTTTTACCCTGCATAAAAGATGATGATAAAAAGGGCAACACCAATACTAATATTTATTCAGGCGGAAAGAGATTGCTTTTTATTGATGACGAACAACAGATTACAAAAATTGCCAGCCGGATGCTGGAGAGTATGGGATTCAAAGTGGATCAGGAAACAAATCCTCAAAAGGCACTTGAATTGTTTAAAGAAAATCCTGCTGATTATGATCTTGTTATTACCGATATGGCAATGCCGCAGATGAACGCGCTGAAGCTCTTCAAGGAAATAAGGGATTTAAGACCTGATATCCCTGTCATACTCTCTTCGGGCCATAACCCATTGATTGATAAGGAAAAGGCAAAAGAAACAGGTTTTTCAGCATATATTCTAAAACCCTTTACAAAGGCCGAGCTGTCAACTGCGGTCCAGAATGCAATTAAAAAGACAGAATGACAGTTTCAATTTTTTACTCTCCGGAGAATAGTGCAGGGTGCGAGATCCCTGTTAATAAGGATGAACTGTGAGTGGTTTGCTTCCGTTAGAGCCTGCCCGTTTTTTGTGATAAGAGGGCACGGCATTCTTATTTGGGAAAGTGACCCGTCAGTATTTAATACCTCAAGCATCTCACCGGCATGTATCTTGTTTCTTACTTCCAGAACTGATTTTCCGTCATGTTTTTCTTCGACAATATTGCCCACAAATACAGATTCTGAGTATGAACCGCTCTTTTCTATCTGGTAGTCATTTTCATCGATATATCCCTTCATGAATCCTGATGAAAGACCCCTGTTAGGGACCCTGTTAAGCATCTCAAGACTTTGTTCCCTTGAAAATCTTTTGCCATCCAGTATCTGTCTGTAATAGGATACCACAGTCGCCAGATAGTGTATGGATTTCATTCTTCCTTCTATCTTTATTGACTCTATTCCCGCTTCCATGAGGTCCGGTAAAAACTCAAACAGTGCGGTATCTTTACTGTTAAAAAGGTAAAGGCCTCTGTCATCTTCAAATACGGGCATGTAATCTCCGGGCCTTGTTTCTTCAACAAGGGAGTATTTCCATCTGCAGGGGTGTTTGCATTCCCCGCGGTTTGCACTGTATCCTGTAAGGTAATCGCTTATTGCGCATCTGCCCGAATAGGAGAAACATACTGCACCATGGATAAATACTTCTGTTTCAATGATTCCTCTTGTTTTTTGAGCTATCTCTTTTATCCTGTCCATAGAAAGCTCCCTGGCAAGGATTACCCGCGAAGCCCCCAGTTCTTTGTAGGCAAGAGCAGCCTGATGACTGGTTGTATTGGCCTGGGTACTGATGAACAATCCGGCCTTTAATCTAAGTTTTGATAATTCTCTCAGGACCCCGATATCCGAGATTATGAATGCGTCAACACCCATTTCGTCCAGTGCGCATGCAATGTCTGTTATCCTGTCGAATTCTTCGGAAAAGGGGTAAATGTTAAGCGTCACATATCCTCTTTTTCCCCTGTTATGCAGGTAATCAATCCCTGCCTGGGCATCATCCATGCTGAAATTGCCGGCAAAACTTCTTAACGAACCGAATTCGGTTCCAAAATAAACAGCATCAGCGCCATAGGTGACCGACCATTTAAGTTTTTCCAGGTTCCCTGCCGGGGCGAGTAATTCCATATCCTTATATCCTTTTACTGTATAATAATGGGCTTTATAACAGATATTTATATGTTAGAATACTGTTAAATTAATTTGACTGTGAATGTTGCCTTATGCTAAACACTTTACTTCTTAGTGAGTGGGAGCGGGAAAATGAAGATTTTGCAATACTGTGATAATAATATCATCAGGCTAGGTGTGCTTGAAGGGGATGAAGTATTTCCCGTTGATTTTTCAGGTGATATGGTAGAATTAATTTCAGAAGCACCTGAAATTATCAAAAAGAATAATCCCGTGCCGCTCCAAAAAATAGAATTCGCTCCGGTTCTGACAGGACCATCCAAAATAGTGTGTGTAGGCTTGAACTATTTTGACCATATCCGGGAGAGTCATGGTGAGGCGCCGGATAAACCGGTTCTTTTTTCAAAGTACTCGACCAGTCTCCTTGCCCATAAAAAAAATATTATCTGGAATACGGATCTTACAAAGAAGGTGGACTTTGAGGCCGAACTTGCAGTAGTCATGGGTAAAACTGCCTGTAACTGCCCAGAGGAAAAAGCAATGGAGAATATCTTCGGATATACATGCGCGAATGATGTGAGTGCAAGAGACCTCCAGTTTGGTGACGGGCAGTGGGTAAGGGGAAAATCGCTTGATACCTTTTGTCCCCTCGGCCCATGGATCGTGACAGCCGATGAAATAGCCGACCCCAATGCTCTTTCGATAAAATGCAGCCTTAACGATGTGTTAATGCAGGACAGCAATACCGATTTAATGCTTTTTAAGGTCCCGGAATTGATAAGCTTTATCTCCGGCAGTTTTACCCTCCTTCCGGGAGACATTATACTGACCGGAACACCCCACGGTGTCGGAACGTTCAGAGAGCCTTCCATATACATGAAGGACGGCGACAGGGTAACTGTCGAGATTGAAGGAATCGGAAAGCTTACAAATAACTGCAGGACAATAACAGGATAAATAGAAAGGTTTATGACCAATGACTATCAAGGATAAAATCAACGACTTTCTTTCACGGGCCTCGCGTCTCCTTAAGGGCGGTGGTGAAGCATCCATTCAAAGGCAGACCAAGAACGGAAAACTCAATGCCAGAGAAAGGATTGACAGTATTCTTGACCAGGACTCATTTTTTGAGACAGATCTCTTTGTGGAACATACTGCAAAGGATTTTGGCATGGAGTCAAAAAAACTGGCAGGGGATGGAGTGGTTACGGGATTCGGCAGGGTAGAGGGAAGATCTGTCGCAGTATTTGCCCAGGATTTTACTGTTGCCGGAGGGTCTCTTGGAAAGGCCCATGCGGGCAAAATAGTCAAGATCATGGATTCAGCCGGTGATATGGGGATTCCGCTTATTGGCATAAATGATTCAGGGGGCGCGAGAATCCAGGAAGGAGTAGATTCCCTCTGCGGATATGGTGATATATTTTTCAGAAATACACAGTTAAGCGGAGTTGTTCCTCAGATTTCCCTTATTCTTGGCCCATGTGCCGGCGGGGCGGTGTATTCACC
>JASFHE010000497.1:0-5271 GCA_050123415.1 Desulfobacteraceae bacterium
GAAAAAGAAATCGAACAGACACAATTAAATCTGTTTAAATAAGTATATAACAAGGGGTACCTTTTAGGACTAACAACATCAAGCCACCGCCTCTGGCGGTGGTATTTTGACTTTATTTTTTCTAATTATCGGATTTGCCAACGTTAGCATTTCCGATAATTACGATGATTGCATTGTTTATTATTACTCCATTTCAGCTTTTAACGATTGCGATAAGGAGTTTGCGGGTTAATGGTGCCGATGGTCGAATAAGTATAAAGGCTATTGAAACTGTTGAACTCCAATCGGCAAGAAAAACCAGCAAATCACCTTGATTGCCGGGTTAGATTTGTTTTGGACTATCGATTAATTCCAGTAAGTCAGAGACATTAAGAAGTCGTTGCTGTGCCAGATCTAAGAATTTTTCAATCCCAGCTTCAGTTGAAAGTAAACGGTTGCCGAATTTTATCTTCGTTAGATCTAGTCGATGAGCTATTTCGACTCTTGCATTATTAATTTTGTAAAAGTCATTAAAAATATCTTTACTGTCATCACTCCACAATAATGTACCCAATGGTTTAATTAATTTAAGTTTTTTTGAAAAATCCAATTTATTAACATATTCTTCTATTTCCTCATGTGCAACGTCGTTAACTGGTATTCCTTTTTTAGTCTCGTTGCCCATTTTGGGAAGATGAATAGTGAGCCACTTGACAATCAGTTCATTTATTCTTTCTTCAATCATTAAATGAGATACCAATACAATAGTGATAACTTCTACATCATGTTTTGATAATGATGGACTTATAATATTCCGTATGGATTGTGCAACCTTACCGGGAGGAAAACCCAAATAGGATTCATCAAAAGCATTCGAAAACTCTTTCTTTTTGTTTTCCATATTTGCCCTTATATGAAATTTTTAAAAATCTAACGTTTGCGATAAGGGGCTTGCGGGTTAATGGCGCCAATGGTCGATAAAGTATGAAGACCATTGAAACTGTTGAATTCCAATCGGCAAGAAAAACCAGCAAGTCCCGCTTAATTGCTTGGTTAGCCGTTGGTTGTCCCCCTTTTTATTATTTTCAAGTATGCTTTTCGAATGTAAAAAAGCAATTTTAAAACGTATTTAAAAACACCAAGAGATGGATATATATATTTTAATGGGTTTTTAGGAATATATTCACCATTTGGTTCTACAATATCCCTGTTGACATGTTCTTCAATTAACCCACCGAGCTCAATACCTATACACATATAAGGAAATAAATATGTTTTTTTTAAAAGCCAAGGTTGCCAACCAACTATATCATCGACATATAGTTCAATCCTTCCTTCGTTGTATATGTATTGACCAAAAGTTTTTTCATTTTTATTTAATAGTGTTATTTCATTTAGACCATTGATTACTTCGGTTGGCAAATGAATAATAATTCGATTTATAATTGCCTTTATATCAATGCCACTCACTGAATGTTTTTCGACTATAGAAGTATACATAATTGTTACAATAGATTAAGGCTAACATGTTATTAACCGGCCTGGGGACGGTTTAGTAAATGTCTATATTTAGACATTTATTCCTATATATAGACAGTTTTAAAAAATATGTCTATATTTAGGAATTTTATTATGTCTATATTTAGACATTTTTGAATTTTTGGCCTTTCTGAGAATTTTCTATTATATAAGCTTTTTTCAAGGTTCATCATCAACGATCCTCTCTAATAAATCAAGCTCTTTTATCTTTTTATATGAAAGATTCCATAACTTCTTTTGAGGATTCCATCTTCCGCCACTTTCTTTTATCCTGTTCCTTAGCTCTAACTCATTGTAGCCAATGCGTATATCCATGCTTTTATGTTTAGGTATTTGGGGAGTTTTCCCCTTCCAGGGTTTATCATATAAAAGCAGGCTGAAGCGGTTTAGGCTGAAGGCTATTAGCTTTTCCTAACATCCTTCAGTCTAACAGCCTTCAGCCTGCTTTCTATAAGCTTCCTCTGTCCGTCGGCTGTAATGCTTTACGCGGATTTTGGTACGCACCTGTTCCAGTAGTTTCGGTTGAATAGCTTCGGAATTTTTTGTATTTTGATTTTTCATCTTTAAACCATTCTTGACATTATTTCGTTTTGATAAAACAGGGGTAGTGTCTATAAGTTTTTATTCAAATATTTGATCAAAGATTTCCTTCTCAAGTCCGGGAGAAGGCGTCCACCTGAATATATTTTTAAAACGTTTTTCTGCAAATCTGCCATTGGCATGAATCAGCTTGCCTGATTTGTCTGATGAAGAAGGTAATGATAGTATGTTACATGTTATTTCCCATTTATCTTTAAGAAATTTCTTATCAAGCAGACCGTTTGAATCAAATTTAAAATAACCATGAACTGCCCTTGCCATAAAAACAGGTTTTCTGTTTTCCAGTTCAACCACCACTTCTGCATACCTGATCCTGGAATTTTTATATTCATCAAGTTTTTCTTTGGGATCTCTTGCCCGGATTCTATCAAGACGAGTTAAAGGGATTTTTTTAATTTTATCATTTTCATCAATAAAAAATATTCTTAGACTGTAACCCATAAGGTCTCCTATTTATTTCTGGCTGAAGCTGATTAGTCTAAAGGCTGTTAGCAATACACGGCCTGAATACTTTTGGATTACTGCTTTTCCTTCAGCCTTCAGACTAACAGTCTTCAATCTGCCTTTCTCTATCCCCCCAATATCTGAATGCGGATTTTCCCCGAGTCCTTCAGCATCTGCTGGATTTCAACAGGAACATAAATCTGATTTGTACCTGTTATAGCAAGTCTTCCGGTGTATATCTCTCCGGTGCTGAGGTTTGTGATTTGAGCCGTTACCTTTTGTTTATACTCAGTACTAATCCCTTCTTCTTCTGCAATTTTCCTCTGTTCACTCGGAATGTTAATCTGTTCCTGATAACCATCTTCTTTTACTTCCCATTCGATTAATCTCATTTTATCTCCTCCTTTTTTGTTTTAGTCTGAAGCCTGTAAGAAAAGCAGACTGAAGGGATTTAGACTGAGGGCTGTTAGTAAATGCTGTAAACCTATAAGTCTTCAGCCTTAACCGCTTCAGCCTTCTTTCATTTCTTCCGTCCTACAATGACATTTCTACTTGTAACACCCAGTATCTTTTTATCCTGCATTGCGGAAACTGTGCCACCCTGAAACCTCTCGGACGACATTGGTGCCTGCATGACATGTGAAACAGCCCACCCTGCTTTTCTCATTAAAATACCGTAATCAATTATAAGGATCGCAGATTCTTCATCCTCTTCAAGAGCAGGAGTGCCCTGAAAGTCTCTCCAGTCCGCATTTATCATCGCAAGCCTGGTGCCTTTTTTACTGTTTTCGAAAGCCAGTCTGAAGAAATCTTCAAGGAATTTCATGTAATTTTCCCGTGAAAGGTTTGATATGCTTTCTTCTTCGTACTCCTTTGCTTTTTTACTGAAATAAGGAGGGTCAAAGATTATAAGGTCGGGTTTTGTCTTTCCGCTGATCGGCCATTTGAGATTGTTTTTGTCCCAGAAATGAGGCTCTATCTCCGGCCTTTCATCGGCTCTATCCATCATATCAAAGCTCCAGCAACGGCGGTTGAATGCAAGGCATGTATCGGCAGTAACACCCCCGCCCGCCATTGGATCAATCACAAGATCGTCCTGTTTTGAGAAATAATAAAGTATATGTGCGATGAGTTGGGCAGGAATTCTTCCGGGCCATTTATCACCGAACCTTTTGTCGCAATCATTCCAGCTCCAGTAATCCCAAGTCCTGAGCCCCCACTGCAATTCCTGGTATTTGGTGGCATCGTTTTTTCCATCCAGCCTGAGTGCCCAAACCAGAGGTTCAGGCCAGCCGTGCTTTTCAGCGACTTGAGCCACAGTGAAGCCCTGCTGAAGATCGCTATTTGGTGATTTTGGCAACGCTGCCTTTTTCACCAAATAGTCTCTTATAGTATTTCTGTTCTGATCTAATCTATCTGAAATTCTTTCCTGAGGAATTCCAAGCAGGTCTAAATGAAAGATCTTTTGTTCAAGGTCAGATTTGATAACCGCCCTTAGATCGGAAATATAAGAATCCACTGATCTTCTTGCACGACCTACTGCCTTTCCAATTTTTTCAGAACTTAATTTCGGATTCTTCTGATATGCCCTTCTGGCAATCTCCCTTGCCCCTTCATCCTTGAGCTCTCTGGGTCCTATGGCCTTGCTTGCAGCATACAGCAGGGGATCTTCTCCATTGAGGTTAATGATTTCCGCCTTGACTTCCTTTGCTCCGATCCCTTTGTATGCCTTGAACCGGTGTGCACCATCCAGGATGCGATATTTTCCCGGTTCATCAGGATGCGTCTGTAAGTGAATGGGATCAAATTTAATTCCGTCCCGCATGTTTTCCTCAAACATGGACTCTCTTTTGTGGTCAATACCGCTTCTGGGATAAATACTTTTGTCCAGCACAATGTCGGAGATTTTTATAGGCTGTAATTTACTCATGATTTTATCCTTTAAAAATAGGCTGAAGCAGTTTAGGCCATAGGCTGTTAGGGGAAAGGCTTTTCAGCCTTCAAGCTAAATTGCTTCAGCCTGTCGATCAACGTAATGTCTTGAAAATCCAAAATTCGGTTATTTTTAAAATGTTTTACCGGTAGGCTGGATAATATCATTACAAGCATCATGCCAAAAGGCCGTGGATATTGGTTATTTTAACAAAGGCTATGGATAAACAGTAATAGCGGGGCTTTCAATCTCATGAATTTTTGTGAAGGGATGCCAGTCGTAATTATTTTATCTTTTAAAAAAGAATATGCACAATATCATATGCATGGTGCACATTTATGTGTGCAAATTGATGTCTATTTGTAGCAGGAACACGATCAGTGGGCCTCATCCCAGTTTTTACCATAACTGGAATCAACCTTAAGGGGGACGTCAAGTTTATAGACGTCCTCCATCTCTTTTATAATAAGGCCCTGCATAATATCTATTTCATCCTCAGGTACTTCGAATACAAGTTCATCATGGACCTGTATCAGCATGCGAGTCTTAAATCCTTCGTTTATCAGTCTCGTGTGTATGTTGATCATGGCCATTTTAATCAGATCCGCAGCAGTCCCCTGGATAGGAGTATTAATGGCAATGCGTTCTGCATCCGCCTTTATCCTGTTATTGTCGCTGTTGATTTCGGGAAGATACCTTCTCCGATTAAAGAGCGTTGTAACATACCCCTGTTCTCTGGCCTGTTCGGTTATCTTTTCCCTGTACCTTACTACTCC
>JASFHE010000498.1:0-5268 GCA_050123415.1 Desulfobacteraceae bacterium
GAATAGCAAAGAGGATATTTATGATATTCTTGTACGAAGCGAGCAATGCTGAGGAGCTTTGTGCGGGAAAACCGCATGCAGGGATCTGCGAGGGGGCGGTCAGGTAACTGGCCGTTCTACCTTGATGGGCAATACAAGGAGGAAAAATTAAATGATCTGTATCGTGAAAACTATAATTGCATGGATCATCCTAGTTTTTGTGGGCACAAACCTTCTTGGCTTTCTAGTAAGAGGCTTTTTTTGGTCACCGCCAGCAAATGACGGCCCCACGGATCGTGTTCGTAATCTCCTTGCAAACGAATCCAAACGACTTAGCAGAGGTAACTTTGCCATAACTCTTTTTAGTGGTGTGATAACTCTTGTATATTTGGGTGCATTATATCACTTTTGGAACATCGTTCTCGCCGTCACAGCCGTTCTTGCGATGTTATCCAGACTCCCTGATCTTTTATGGGAAATTCGAAACGACCAAAAAATAACTCGAGGCAACAGTCCTAAAGGAGTCGTTTATATTATTGCAACTGCGATAATGTGGCTGTGTTTACCTCTTGCATGGTTCGCACTTTGTAAATGGCAATCATAGGTGCCCCAACATGGCACTCAACGTGACACGCTACTATCTTGCCGAATCAGCCTTGTGCGGTTCGCGACATATATACATTTAATAATCTTATGGTGGCGGGCACCGCGTGCTCGTTAGTTTTTCGTTCTGCAAATGGAGATAATTAATGGAATATCTTTTTATCGCATGGCTCATTGCTGCTATATTATATTTCTTCATTATTCAATTGCGTAGAAAACGTTTAAAAAAACTATCAGAACGCATCAATGGCAAATATATAAGTAAAGGCCTATTTAAAACTGGGAGTATTGAAGGTGACTTCAATAAAAAGCAATATATTTTAGAATCAAACCCAAAAGCATCTGTAATTTTTCTTCAACTTGAATACAATTGGATTACTATTGGAATCTCATCAAATTTTTATCATGAATTTCCAAATTGGAAATCTGCTTTTTCATTTGGACCGAGAAAAGAGAGAGTATTTATAAAAGAAATTAATGTTGGCAACGGTATAATCCCTTTACCAGATGAATACAAAGAAAAAGTATTAGAAATATTTTCACAAGTGAGAGAACTATATCTTTCCTTGGAAAAACAGATTGGGAGCGGGGTTCTTTTGTTTAGTGATAATAATTTACGATTTGTTTTCCGTGGAAAACCTTATAAGCCGGATAAAATCAATTCCATTTTAAAATATATGGTAGCTGTTGAAGATAAGGTCATAGAAACTAAGTTCACAAATTTTGCAGAACAAATGCATTTACAAGGACCAGGCGATAAAACGCCGCCTGGCCTGTAATGCAGCACGTTAGAGGTCATATGAAAGAGAAGCCTATCGTGCAATATTCATTATTCGATGATTGTGTTGAAAGCATCGAAAATGTCTATAACGATTTAGGATATGTTCTCGGCTGGCGATTTCTTAACGTTTCGAAAGAGGTTTTTAATTCTCCAGTAAAGATTGCTCTTGTGACGATAAATCCAGCGGGTGACAAAATTCCACTAGATCACCCTTTTTGGGCTAGCTGTGAGGATGGTGTTTCTTTTGTCGTTGAACGCTGGGACGGCGCATTACCAGGCAGGTCAACACTGCAAATACAGGTTCAGGAAATGTTTAAGCTGTTATGTACTGCAATCCAATATAAGGGCACCTACATTGAATTGATGTCGCAGTCATTGATCTCACATTTCATTCCTTTTAGATCACCCCGATTCGACAAACTTCCTAAACAGGAAGAATCAATTGTCTTTGGGCGCTCTTTGTGGAAAAAGATATTCTCAGTTGTAAGCCCCCAACTTGTTATTTGTTTGGGACGTGATGTTCAAAAACAAATGAAGAGCCTTATTCAGTCAGAATTATCAGGAGTGCCTATTAAATCTGAAGCTTTCCCAACGGGGTGGGGTAAATACAACGCAGAACTTAATACTTTTAAAAAATCTGACGGCGAGGTTAGATTATTATATTTGCCACACCTTTCAACCTGGACTTTGTTTACTAGCGAGAAAACAGTGCAAAACATGCCCAAGATAATTAAGGCTGCTGCAAGAGGCCTCTAACAAATGGCTCAACAAAGGACTTGCCAAAAGCGCTCTTCGCGCGCTTTCAGCAAGCCTGTTAGCCATGCCGTTATAATTAAAAAGCAAATATCGGAGAAACCATTGAAAACTCAAACAGCCAGAAATAAGAATCGATTAATACCGATGTAGGGAAAAGGGGACGTTCGTGCAGAACGTGCAACACCTTTTTACTATATTTAAAACCTATCAAAAACTCCTTTTTTATGCCACTCAATATAAATTTAAAAAATTTGGTTCAAAAATTCAATATTCAAGGTTGACGGACCCGTAAAAAGTCAGTAAAGTCGCCACTCCCGCGGAGGCGGGAGTCCATAAGTATTTGAAATAAATAGATTCCCACCTTCGCGGGAATGACAGAAAAAGACGATTTTTGACTTGTAACCTATTGAAATCATTAAACGCAAAAATTGAAAATTGCCAATTTTCGGACTTTTTACGAGACTGTCAAAATTCAAGATTTACCCTGTTAAATGATGCTTCACAGTCCGATATGCGGCTTCAACTGAGTAAATATGAGATATCGGTATTTAACAGGGTAACTTGATCAATGAGCAATAAAACAAAATAGGATTCTGAAATCCTTTTTTATACCCGCTCATCATCCATGACAAAGCCTTTTATAATATATTCCTTAAGGATATTGGTGGCCCATATCCGGAACTGTGTGGCCCGTTTTGAATTAACCCTGTAGCCAACTGCTATAATGGCATCCAGATTGTAGTATTTTACCTGTTTAGTCTGAGTTTTGCCTTCAATAGCTCCGTGTTGAGTGGTATGTTCCAAAATGGAACTTATCACATTTTCATTCAACTCACCGCTTTACTGAAAGATATTACATTGGTACATCGTTCCGGTATTTGAATACAGATTTTAAAGATGGTAGTATTCAATATGACGGTGCAGAAAAAACAATGGGGCTGGTGATGGGATACTCCTTTTGATCGATCCTTAATTTATGGAGAGAAAACAGAATGCTCTTAAATTCCTGCATCGAATCAAGAGAACATTGAAGCAAAAATCATTGAACGCCGTTACAGGCGGCGTTCCCTCCGAAGGTACGGAAACCGGCATCGTGGCTGACAGTGAAACATCGATCATCCCCGATACGTTTTCCGCCGGAGGCGAACTGCCTGTACTACTGAAAATAATCAGGGAAAATGCTAAGGTTTTAAAAATCATGTAGGGTGACAGCCTCCCTGTAAAAAACATTATAACTGCAGTAAACCAGGCCATGGCTCGGCTGGAAAGACATATTAAAATCAAAACGGACACGAATCCTTAACCGGACAATATATCCCTGAGAGGACGAATTAAATGAAAACTAAAAACATGCAGACAATCACTTCTTTTTCTCTTAAAGAAAAGTTATACGCGCAGTTTACTTTCCATGCCGGAGTTTTAACTGGTTCATATGGACTTTCTCTGAATAGTACATCTCTTGGAATTGCATATTTAATAAACAATAAACCCGGCCAGGCAATAAAACAACGCCCGGAACAAAATGCACACTGTTCTGACGTGTTTACAAAACCAATGAAGGAGTCAATATGTTTCAGGAACTGAAAGAGATAAATTCCAGGCCTAATCCTTTTCAATATTATACAGCAGATGAACTATGGACTGATGAGTACACCTCAAAACAGATGCTCGAATACCACTTAAATGAAACTATTGATGTCTCATCTCGAAACAGGAGCTTTATAGAACGCTCTGCTGAATGGATAATTTCATACTTTGGAGTTAATGAAAACAGTGCAATTGCAGACTTTGGTTGCGGTCCCGGCCTCTATACAACGAGATTGGCTGAACAAGGAGCGGCAGTTACCGGGATAGATTTTTCAGAAAACTCCCTAAAATATGCGAAGCAGGTCGCGGAGCAAAAAGGATTGAAAGTGAATTATGTCCACACAAACTATCTGGATTTTAAAACATCTCATCGCTTCGATCTGATTATAATGATCATGTGTGATTTCTGTGCTTTAAGTCCAAAACAAAGGGAAAAAATGATTTCAAAATTTTATTTTCTCTTAAAGCCGGGTGGTTATGTGTTGCTTGATGTGTATTCATTGAACAGTTATAATGAAAAAGAAGAATCAGCAACCTATGCATTCAATCTGTTAAACGGGTTCTGGTCACCTGATGATTATTACTGTTTTGTCAATACATTCAAATACGAAAAGGAGAAAGTCACTCTTGATAAATATACAATAATAGAGGCGTCACAAACTCGTGTTGTATATAACTGGTTGCAGCATTTTAGCAAGGAATCGTTGAGAACGGAATTTGAAAATAATGATTTTGAAGTTGAGGATTTTTACTCCAATGTCGCTGGTGGAGTGTTTGACCCTGACTCTTCAGAGTTCGCTATTGTTGTAAGGAAACAATAAAACAATTACATAACAAATCACTGCACCGGATCTTTACTTTGCTAACTTCCATAAAAACCGGTGTATATAAAAGGGACTGTTAGAGAACCCGGGATGCCGATGTCTTCATTAGCCGAAAGACCGGGCTTATCCCTCACCTCTGTAAGTGATTCAGTGAAAAGGGGATAAATGATCGTAGAGAAAAAAGGGTTAAGTCTGTAAAAACATTAACAATCTAACAGCGTGCCTGCAGTTAGTGGTTGTATGAAGTCATCTTCCCTTATAACAGAACCTGTTCCAACCCATAAGATGAGCAGCGCCAGCTATTGTGGTGCCGTAAAACAGAACAGGTTTTCTGTTTAAAAACTGCTCTATTGTTCCGTTTGCGATGGTAGTCCCTGTGACCAGCAGAAGATCGGCCCATTCAATGGCATTATCTGTCTTGTCAGGGCCTTCTATGAGCGTATTATATTTTTTAGTACCTATATTGTCTTTATCAAGGTCCACAACGCGAAGGTCGAAAGATGCTGAAACTTTTTCGACAAACTTGGGCTGAAAACCTATCTGGGTTATTTTTGGAGTACCGTATTCGGATTTAATGTACTCTACTAGCTGTACTGCACATTCGCCAGGCTCTTTATCTTTGCAGTGAATTGTTCCCCTGGCAAGATCCATGTGCCTTAGTGCTGCATTAAGGGATGCTGTAAATATAGCCCTCCGGTAATTATTATTAAGGTTTGATTCGAGAATATCCTTAAGTGT
>JASFHE010000499.1:0-5255 GCA_050123415.1 Desulfobacteraceae bacterium
CCGCTTTTACTGCCCTGCCTGACAGAATGCCTTGCACACAGGGCAGTAACCATGATCAGGATTATAAAACCGGCACCCATGATTAGACCTGTCTTTACCGGATCAACACCGGTTAATGCCGAAAATACGGAACAACCGGGCAGCATGGCAGCCATACATAGGGGGCATGGAAGCATCAGGAGATAACCTGCCCCGCAATGCGCACCATCCCTTTCGCTTAAAGACCTCTGCATGATATAAAACCCCCATGCCATAAGTCCTGAGGCGAAAATCAAATGCACTATCACACCCCCTGCCATGAACTTTTTAAAAAACTCAAAATAGTCAGGAGGATTGACAATCCGGAGTATAATGCCAATAACCAGGGAGATCACCCCGTATAACAGGGCAAGCCCGATAACCCATCGTGTCTTAATATTTATTGAGCCTGCCAACACTCCTGCCTTTCCGGCAAAGACCGCTATGCTGATTAAAATACCTGCTGCCCAGAAATCCGTCATCATTTTAATGTCCTAGAATTTGTAGTTCATACCTATCATGTAGGTCCTTGGCGGATTAAGGGTTGTGTAATATTCCTTGTAACCTTCATCAGTCACATTATTAATCGCACCGAATATCTCGGCGCCTGAGAATAATTTTCGTGATATCTTGACATCCGCGACCTGGTAGGCATCCAGTTTTTTTGTATCTGTATTTTCCAGGTCCCCGTAACGTTCTCCCACACTGGTCAAAAATACACCCATGGAAAAAAGCGCCGGGTTATCATAGGTAACACCCATACGGGTCATGTGGCGGGGAGTATAGGAAAGGTAGTTTCCTTCTATAGCCGGGTCTTCTTCGTTTTTCTTGATCTTTGAAACATTATATGTGTGATTCATAAAAACGGACCACATGTTGTTAAACTTATATTCAACACCTGCCTCAACACCGTATATCTTAACTTCACCAAGGTTTACGGGCTGAATTACGGCCATGCCTTCATCAGGAGAAAACCAGGATGGCACTTCGTTTGGATCAAGGGTTTTATCTCCCAGGTAATTCTCAAACATGCTCTTGTAAAAGGTCATGCTGATATTAAGGTCTTCATTGGGTTTTGTGTCAAAACCCACATCATATGACCATTTCATCTCCTCTGCTTCAAGTTCCGGATTGGCCAGGTCAAACCTTGTTGATCCGTGAGGGCCTGACTTGTATAGGTCATAAAGGGATGGGGCCTTGAATCCTGTTCCGAATGACGCCCTCAGTTTCGTTTTTTCGGTAACTTTATAAACAGCCCCTGCCTTTGGTGAAAAGGCATTGTCGGACTTATCAGGATATACGATTGACCTTATTGCAGAGGTTGTTGAATCATAAAAATCTCCGCTGTGGTTTTTCCAGTAATCATACCTGGCTCCTGCATTCAGGATCAGCCTATCGTCCATAAAGCCCATTTCATCATTAAGAAATATGGAATAGAAGTCCTGTTTTCCGTTAAAAATACGGTCACCCTCAGCATAGGCATAATCGGAATTACATTTGGCCCATTTCAGGTCGCTCCCCACAGTCACGCTATGTATGCCCATATCCCTGTTAAACTGCAGCATAATGCCGTATTCGTCTTTCGGGATACTTGACAGATAATAATACTCATCGAAATCTTCGGTTGTTGAATTGTATTTATCAGCGTCAGATGTGCTTTTGGAATCAAAGTAGTATGACTTGATACTGAAATCTCCGCCTGCTAAAGGAACTCCCCAGCTCATCATATATTCATTGTTTGTCTGTTTACCGTCATACTGTGTTGATGTTGCACTCAGGGTATCTTCAATCATGTGGGAGTAGTCCAGCTTTAATATTGACTCTCCAAGCCGGAAATCAAAACCTATTGAACCATCAGTCAGTTCACTTTCAGGTTTTTTGTAATAATCCCTCCATGATGAAGCCTCATAATAAACATAACCCTTTGTTGACTTGTGTCCTGCAGATGCCCTTACTGCGAATTTATCCGTTGATCCGCTTATATATACATTTCCGATATTGGTATCCATGGAACCGCTCTCAAAACTGACTTTTCCCGAAACCTTCTTTTCAGGCTTTTTTGTTATGATATTGATAACACCGCCCATTGCGCTTGAGCCGTATAAGGCGGAAGAAGCGCCTCTTACGATTTCTATTCTTTCTATATCTTCAAGAGAAATGGTATTCCATATGCTTACGGTCCCGCCATAGGAGCTGTTTAAAGGAACTCCGTCCTTCATGACCAGAACTCTTGAACTGTCACCTGTTCCTCTCATGTAGATTGTGGTATGGCTTGTTGTGTTGACCAGACCCTTGTTTCTCCTGATCTGCAGTCCAGCCGCCTTGTTCAGTACATCATCCACTGTTGTGGCAGGCATGGCCTCTATTTCTTCACTCGTAACTACCGTTACACTAACCGGAAGGTCCCACATAGGTGTCTCAGACCTGTTGGCAGTTACAACGACCTTTTCCATCTTAACCGTGCCTTCTGTTTCATCATTTTCAGCAAAGGTCATCTGCCCCGGGATGCTGGTCATAATGCATAAGCTCAAAACCGTTCCTATAATCTTTTTTCTCATTTAATTATCTCCTGTTTTAAAATCTGTTCTGCACATCTATTCGTCAGCCTGTTTTAGATTCAAATTATTAAACTACAGGCCTGAAACAATTGAATCCGCCCATTCCCTGATATCATCTTCGAAATCCTCAGGCGCGCCATCAACCTTAAGCCCGTCTGCAATTTTAACTGCACCCAGGCTTTCCATTGTTTCTTCAATCTTATCCACTGAACCGCAAAAATGTTCATAGGTGCTGTCTCCCGGAGCAAAAGCGGCGAATCGCCTTCCTTTTAAATTTACATCTTCGATCTTTTCAAAGAACTCATCAAAGTCTTCCTGTAGTTCCACCGTATCATGCCCGTATGCAGGACATCCCAGAAGAAGAACATCCTCTTCACCCCCTAACTCTTCGAGGCTGATATTTGCTACGTCTTTAACTTCAGTTGCAATATCTGTATTGTGAAAAACCCCTCCTATCATATTGGACATATATTCCGTGTTTCCTGTTGTTGAACCGAAAATAATAAGTATCTTTTTCATCATTACCTCCTCAGATTACTCTGTTCTTATGCTGTAGAAATGTCTCTTCCGGTAATCATCGGCACAACGGAACAGACATAAAAAAAGGCACAACTGGTAACCAACTACCATTTGCGCCTTCACTTCTTTACACACCCTAAACAAAAAGGCTGTATGCCGTAAGACTCAATACATTACTTAGGTATCCCAATATTAATTAGAGGATTCTAATATCATATCTGTATACTTTGTCAAACAATTTTTAACCTTTTTTAAAAAAAATTTGACATTAGTGTTTAACTTCTACACACTTCAAGCTATGGAAAATCAAAACATACACAGTCTGCATGAAAAATTTTCAAGGATAGTACAACTTGCCATGGAAATGGAAAAGGTGCCCAGGACATACGGCACTGAATTTACCATGACAAACAGAGAGATTCACCTTATAGAGCTGATAGGTGACAATGAAGAAAAATTCAGCGTGACCGACCTGGCAAAGTTCATGGGAGTAACAAAAGGAGCAATCTCACAAACCCTCAAAAAGCTTGAAAACAGAGGTTTTGTGGTAAAACAGCCTGACCCGTCAAATCTGTCCAGGGTCATTGTTACACTCACATCCAGAGGGAAAACAGCCTATTATTCGCACAGGGACTGGCATGAAACAATGGACGGAGGATTTAAATCTTTTTTTACCAATCTATCTGATGAAAAAAGAGAATTTTTAGCTGAAGTACTGGATAAGATGGTACTTTTTTATAAAAAGGCAATGAAGTAATTTTTTTACCATTTGCGTTTAGCCACTATACACTTATATTAAGGAGAAGAAATATGGAAAGTAATGCTTTAAAAGAAAATCAATCATCGCATGTATGCCCGCATCAGATAGCATTTATGCTGGACAATCCCTTCCGCAGGCTGTTTCAAAACCCCAAAAAAATACTTAAACCTTACATTGCCGATGGATCAACAGCAATGGATATTGGATGCGGACCGGGATTTTTTACCATAGACATGGCAAAGCTTGTCGGACCCGAAGGAAAGGTAATAGCCGTTGATCTTCAGGAAAAAATGCTTTCCCATGTACGAAAAAAAGCAAAAAAACATAATGTTGAAGACCGGATTCAGTTCTTCAAATGTGAACAGGACAGGATCGGATATAAACAGAAGGCGGACTTTATCCTTGCTCTGTACATGGTGCATGAAACGCCATCACCACGTAATCTGCTTGAAGAAATGAAGGCAATGATTAATGAAAACGGAAAAATTTTTATTGCCGAACCTAAAATGCATGTAAGTAAAGAGATGTTTGAAGACCTGATATCCTTAACAAAAGAAGTGGGATTTAAGATCCTGGACTATCCCAAAAAAATGGGCGGACGTAGTGTGCTGATTGGAATAAAGGATTAACCGCAAAGACGCTAAGGACGCAAAGTTTTTTATTATAAAACAAAAAGGAAAATAAAATGCCAAAACGAATTCCACACACCGACCTTGAAATAATAACCGGAGAGCAGACAACTCAGGATTATCTTAAGATGCAGAAGAAATTCGGAAAATTCTATTTCAGGGATTTCTTTTCCCGGTTTGATCAAATCAAAAAAACCGGCAGGTTTCTGGAGATTGGGCCTGGCCCCGGATATCAGACCTGCCTGGTTTCAAAAAGGTATAACCCGGAAAAGATAATCGGCCTGGAATATTCCCCTGACATGATAAAAGTTGCTGAAGAATATACACACGATCAAAGATTGGATAGCAAGGTAACATTTGTAAAGGGCGCTGTTGAAGATACTGAACTGATTAAGGGTCTCGGGACATTCGACGTTGTTTACTCCACCTTTTCATTACACCACTGGACAAATCCATCAACAGGAATAAGGAACCTCTATAACTGCCTTAATGAAAATGGTGTTATTTATATATATGATTTTTTCAGGGGTGGAATATTCTATTATTTAAAAATAAAAAGAGGGATATGGGAATCCATAAGGGCCTCATACAGGCCTGAAGAGATTGCTGATATGCTGAAGAGACTGGACATCAACAACTACAGCCTTGAGAAGAAAGGGTTGTATATGGCTTTTATTATCAGAAAATAATCTGTCCTTAACTAGATAATATGTAACGGGCTGCTCCGGAGTGTGTTACAACACTCCGAAACCAATACCCCTAAAAAGGAGG
>JASFHE010000500.1:0-5249 GCA_050123415.1 Desulfobacteraceae bacterium
GCACTGGGTATTGCCATGGGACTTCATGAATATTACCGCCAAAGTAAATATATTCATGCAGCAAACTATGCCCAGACAGTAAATGTAATAGGCGCAATAAAAACAACAAAAACCGATGCGGAAATGGCTTCAACAGGCCTTGTGCTTCAGCTCTACAGAAACCATTTCGGATCAAAGCCCCTTAAATTTGAGGGCGAAATAAACAACCTTGATGTAATGGCGGCGCTTAATGATTCAGGCGATACACTAACTGTAAGCCTGATCAATCCTACTGATAAAGAAGTGACGCTGAACCTCGAAGGAGTAAAACTTCCTTCAAAGGCAATACAGTATGTGATCACAGGTGAGAAGGATTCATCATACAATGCACCCGGAAAGAAGCGCGAAGTTGATATTCATGATCTTGGGAAAGTCTCTATTAAGAAAGGATTAAAAGCTGATCCACTGAGCGCTAATCTCTGGAAGATTAGGCTTTAAAAAATAATACAAAGGCTATATATTTAAATCTAAACCAGCAAGGGAGGTCATATGAAAAAGATACTCAGAAGCGCTGCTGTACTTCTCATATCCGCAGCGACACTGTTCGGATGCAGCCGGTCGGAAAAGGATGACGGTATGATTACCGTAGGATTTTCACAGATCGGGGCAGAAAGTGCCTGGAGGGTTGCCAATACCGAATCTATTCAGAGTGAAGCAGAAAAAAGATCCAATATCAAACTGATCTTCTCCGACGCCCAGCAGAAGCAGGAAAACCAGATCAAGGCTATCAGAAATTTTATTGCACAGGGTGTGGACATTATTGCCTTTTCTCCCGTTGTTGAAACAGGCTTTGAAGCTGTTTTGCAGGAGGCTAAAGACGCGGGTATTCCAGTTATCCTGACTGACAGGGCTGTGGATGTAAATGATGATTCTCTCTGGATTACCTTTATGGGTTCCGACTTTGTAGAGGAAGGACGCCGAGCGGCGCGCTGGCTCGTTGAGAACGGCTACACGAAAGTTAAAATTGCCGAGCTTCAGGGAACCGTGGGCTCTGCGCCTGCCATTGACAGAAAAAAGGGTTTAGAAGAAGTTATCGCCGATTATCCCGATATGGTGATAATAAAAAGCCAGAGCGGTAATTTCACCCGTTCCGGGGGAAAGGAAATAATGGAAGCTTTCCTGAAGGCCGACGGAGAGAACATTGATGTCCTTTTTGCCCACAATGACGATATGGCTATCGGCGCTATACAGGCGATCGAAGAATACGGACTGGCGCCGGGAAAGGATATAATCATAGTATCCATTGATGCTGTCAGGGGTGCTTTTGAAGCCATGATGGAAGGAAAACTTAACTGCACTGTTGAATGCAGTCCGCTGCTTGGTCCTCAGCTTTTTGACGCTGTTGAAGCAATTGCAAAGGGTGAATCGGTTCCTAAAAGAATCGTAACCGAAGAAGGCGTATTTCCTCAGGATGTTGCTGCTGATGTAATCAACAGCAGAGTGTATTAATATTGACTAACCTTCTCGAAATCAGGGAATTGAGCAAGAGCTTTCCGGGTGTTAAGGCCCTTGATTCTGTCAATTTTACACTGCGGTGTGGAGAAATCCATGCACTGATAGGCGAGAACGGGGCAGGAAAATCCACTCTGATTAAAGTCCTTACCGGAGTCTATAAAAAAAACAGCGGTACCATAAAGCTTTCAGGTAAAGACTTTGAAGCCTCTTCTCCCATGGACGCAGCCCGCAAGGGAATAAGCACTGTATATCAGGAAATAAATCTGCTTCCCAATCTTTCGGTAGCAGAAAATATCTATATCGGACGCCAGCCCATGAAATGGGGCATTGTTGACTGGAAGACCATGAACAGCAATGCAAAACATGCCCTGTCAAAACTGGATCTGGATATCGATGTTACACTTCCTCTCTCTCTGTTTTCCACCGCCATTCAACAGATGGTAGCAATTGCCAGGGCGCTGGATATAAAAGCCAGAATCCTGATCCTGGATGAACCCACATCAAGCCTGGACCAGACAGAATGTAAAAATCTTTTTGCCACAATGGAAAAGCTTAAAGAAGAAGGTATGGGGATTATCTTCATTACACACTTTCTGGACCAGGTCTATGAGACATCGGACAGTATAACAGTTTTAAGAAACGGAGAGTTTATCGGTGAATTCAAGACAGCGGAACTTCCCCGTTTTGAGCTGATATCAAAAATGCTGGGTAAAGAACTGGAACAGGAGATGGAATCCTCAGGTAAAAAACCTGCCCGAACTCTCTCAGAAAAAGAACCTTTCATGACACTGGATAATATTGAGGAAAAAGGTGTGCTTCACAATTTTGACCTGCAATTACGGGAAGGTGAAGTCCTGGGGCTGGCCGGCCTGCTCGGGTCGGGCCGGACAGAGACTGCCAGGCTTCTTTTCGGTATAGATAAGCCCACGGGAGGAACAATCAAAATTGACAACAGGCCTGTTAACATTAACTCTCCTAAAGAGGCTATTTCACATTCAATTGCGTTTTGTCCCGAAGACAGGAAGACCGAAGGAATTATTCCGGACCTGACGGTCAGGGAGAATATTGTCCTGCCCCTTCAGGCCCGTAAAGGTTTTTTCCGGGGCATCTCCGGAAAAGAGCAGGACAAAATAACAGATCGGTTTATATATCTGCTAAAGATAAAGGTGTCGGGCAGGGAGCAGAAGGCGGGAACCTTAAGCGGCGGAAACCAGCAGAAGGTGATACTGGCCCGCTGGATGTCCATGAATCCCCGCCTTCTTATCCTTGATGAACCAACAAGGGGTATTGATGTGGGCGCCAAAGCAGAGATTGAAAAACTGATATTCAGCCTGAGCCTGGAAGGCAGAAGTGTCCTATTTATATCTTCGGAGCTGGAAGAGATAGTCCATATCTGCAGCCGGGTCGCCATACTGAAGGAAAGAAAGAAACTGGGAGAGATTTCAGGAGATGACATATCGGAAGAGAACATCATGAAAACACTGGCTCGGGAAAGCAGCGCGGGGAGAGGATGACCAATATATTAAAGAAAGCATCCCTTCTGTTCAAGGATTCAGGCGAGATGAATATTCTCTATCCCCTGCTGGGTTTTGCAGCCATCCTTTTGTTTAACCTTTTTTTTACAGACGGGTTTTTCAGCATAGAGATTAAGAACGGACATCTGTTCGGCTCATTGATAGATATATTTAACAGGGGCGCACCTATTATGCTTATCACCATAGGTATGACCCTGGTTTATGCAACAGGCGGTGTCGATCTTTCCGTGGGAGCGGTTATTGCCATATCAGGGGCTATGGCGGCCCAGCTTATCCGTCCGGATTATGTAAAGGGTGTTCTGGAATACGGTGACCAGACTTCTCTTGTTATCGTGCTCCTTGTTCCCCTGGCGCTTTCTTTTATTCTCGGTCTCTGGAACGGTTTTCTTGTGGCCTATACCGGCGTGCAGCCAATTATCGCGACATTGATCCTTATGACCGTGGGCCGGGGAATTGCTCAGCTGATCACGCACGGGCAGATCATCGTTTTTGAACACCCGCCTTTCCAGTATATAGGAAGCGGTTTCTTTCTCGGGCTGCCCTTTCCTATAATCCTGGTGATCCTGGTTTTTATCCTCACCTGGGCCCTCACAAGAAAAACATCCCTGGGTCTTTTCATCGAAGCATCCGGAGCCAATGCCCTTGCAAGCCGTTATATGGGAATCCCGGTCAGGCTTATCACCACCTTTACCTACGGATTTTCCGGTTTCTGCGCAGGTCTTGCCGGTCTGATCATCACAGCGGATATCAAGGCTGCCGATGCCAATAATGCCGGTATTTTTATGGAACTGGATGCCATTGCCGCCGTAATTATCGGAGGAACCATAAACGGAGGCCGTTTTTCCATGGCAGGAGGAATCATCGGCGCCCTGATTATACAGTCTCTTACAACCACCATTATCACACGGGGCGTCCCGCCGCAGGTAGTGCTGGTTTTCAAGGCAATCATTATTATCCTTGTGGCGCTTATCCAGTCCAGAAAACTGCGGGATCAGCTCTCACAGATCATGCGGCTTGGAGAGAAGACATCATGACATTCCGGCTGAGCCAAAAAAACATACCCCTCCTGGCTACCTTACTGGTGTTCATGCTGCTTTATCTGTCCGGGGCATTCGCATACAGAGGTTTTTTCTCTCTCCGTGTCTTTGTAAACCTCTTTATCGACAACGCCTTTGTGGGAATCATTGCCGTAGGCATGACCTATGTGATCATATCAGGAGGAATTGATCTTTCGGTAGGATCACTTGTAGCCTTTACCGGAGTCCTGAGCGCCAACCTGCTCTCCCGTACAGATCTGCCTCCCTTAATGATTGTCTTTATCTGCCTTGTCTGCGGCGCAGTACTGGGATTTGTCATGGGAAGTCTTATTCATTATCTGAAAATGGAACCCTTTCTTGTGACCCTTGTGGGAATGTTCCTTGCCCGGGGGCTGTCATTTATGATCAGCCTTGACTCTGTGCCTATCCGCAATGAAATGTTCCTTGATATTTCAAAGGCTGCAATTCCCCTGGGAGATGGCATAAAGTTACCGGCCTATGGGGTTATATTTATTGCTGTAGTACTGCTTGGAGCATGTATTCTGCACTTCACAAGGTTCGGCCGGAATACATATGCAATCGGAGGTAATGAAAAATCCGCGCTTCTTATGGGGCTCCCCGTAGGAAGAACTAAAATACTGATATATACGCTTAACAGCACTGTTTGTGCTCTCGGAGGTCTTGTCTATTCTCTCTATACACTGGCAGGATATCCCCTGGCTGGAACAGGTCTGGAACTTGATGTCATTACCGCCGTAGTGATCGGAGGCACATTGCTGACCGGCGGTACAGGTTATGTTGAGGGAACCCTTATCGGTGTCCTGATTCTTGGACTCATCCAGACTGTCATCACCTTCCAGGGTAATCTAAGTACATGGTGGACAAAGGTTTTCATCGGCATTCTGCTTTGTATCTTTATCCTGATTCAAAGATATCTTTCAGCTGGAAAAATTATTGACAGAGAACAGGAATAAAGACTGTTAAAGTGGACGCGTCAAATGATTTTCTTTGAATAATCCCTTCGAATATCTCTAAGAATCCTGTCGGAACATAAATACCCAAGAACCGCGATTAAAGATTAAAAAAAGGAAGTAAGGATTGAAAAACCTCGTTGGATCAGATAGATATGTGTAACGCCCAAGAAACACAAATCAAACCAACGAGGTTAAAAGAGATGATACGA
>JASFHE010000501.1:0-5239 GCA_050123415.1 Desulfobacteraceae bacterium
CCTTGCGATATGCAGCACGAAAGGCTTCTTCATCTACCCCTATCTCGCGGGCGTATGGCATAATTTCTTCTTCTTTCTGAGCCTCATTACGAACCTGACCGATCAGCCAGTTGGCAATATGCCTGCCGCCAACAGTAATGCTTGCACCCGCATTACACAGACCCGCACTCAGGCACGGCTGGATGGTAGGGCCGGCAGGATTGTGTTTCCCGATCATGGAATCCGAGTAGTTGCAGTTTTTAACTCCCTTCGGTGTATTACGAATGATCTCACCGCAGAGGGTGGTAAAATTACTCTGTTCAGTGATAGGTGTGCCATCAGGATGGGTAATAAGGGCCGCAACACCAAAGGCCTCGGCATACAGGTCCTGAAGACGCTGTATATCCGACAGTTCGAACAGGTCCTCAAAGGTAATGTTCTCCACATCTTCCAAAGGCTGTGTCAGAGCCACAATACGTTTTTCGAGGACCTCGGCCATTTGCTTACGTTTCGTTATATCAAGAATGATTGCAACATACACAGGTTTGGAGTTGAAGGTTGAGATCTGAAGATGAACTTCTACAGGATATGTCGAGCCATTTTTCCGTTTATGGACGGTTTCAAATATTACCTGTTTCTTCTTGCCGCTTACAAGAGGTTTGGCAATATCTGTAAATACGCTAAGGGTAAATTCCGGTTTTATATCAATTGGCGTCAGTTCTTTAATTTCCTCAATGGAATATCCCAGATTTTTTTGGGCGCCATGGTTAACTTGAATAAATTTCAATGTTACTACGTCAAAAATATAAATTTCGTTTAAGGAGTCATCAAGGATTTGGCCGAATTGAGCTGCGGTTTCTTCAGCTTGCTTGCGGTCGGTAATGTCCAGAATAATACCACGGTAATGGGTAACATTTCCTTTTTCATCCCTTCCGATACAGGTTCTGTCCTCAATCCATCTCTCCTCACCTTTCGGGGTCAATATCCGATAAGGTTTGTGAACAAATCGTTCACATTTTTTTTCATTACTGAATTTGGCGACTTCATGTTGAACCCTCGCCAAATCGTCGGGATGAATAATCCGGTCATATCTGAAGTGACCCGATAACATTCTATCCTGACAATAGCCGAGAATATTTTCGACATTATCTGTTGTAAAGTCTACAGGCCACCCCTCCTCATTTCGCCATTCAATTACAGCCATTGAACTGTTGTTTATGATCTCATAGGCTTCATAATTTGTTTTTCCCGCTTGATATTCTTTGTTGCAGTTTGATTCCAAAACGGCGATGCGTTTTTGCATTTCATGCAACTCTTTGATCAACTGAGACCTGGTTTTGTTTTCATCTATCATTGGACTATTTCCCTTTCACCGGCAGGCGGATAATAAATTTCGCCCCGGTACCGGAGCTCGCTTCCACGGCCATTTCACCGCCATGGTTCTCGGTAATGATAAAATAGGAAACACTTAATCCAAGTCCTGTTCCCACTCCCACCGGCTTTGTTGTAAAGAAAGGCTCAAACACCCGTTTTCGGGTCTCGTCGTCCATTCCCGGTCCATTGTCTTCGATTTCTATTATTACCATATCCTTGTCAGGGTTAAACCGTGTCCTGAATATAAAACAGGGTGATTCAATCCCTGCTGCCTGCATAGCCTGAGCTCCGTTGCGTAAAATATTAAGCAACACCTGCTGTATCTTGGCACCATCACATGGGACTTGAGGCAGGTTCCCGGCATATTCTCTCCTGATGTCTATCTTTTTAAAGTCGTATTGTTTTTTAAGATCATAATCAGTTGCAGCCAGCTCCGCTGTTTTATCAAGGAGATCTTCTAAAATGTGAAAAGAGAAAGTTGCCTCGCTTTTTCTGGCAAAACTCAGCATATTATTTACAATCGTCGCAATCCGTTTTCCCGAGTCCGTGATCACATCGAGCATTCTTGGTATACCCCTGGCTTCCATAAATCCTTCAATAGTCTCTATCGTCGTACCTGCTGCTTCGGCAGCCTTCCGGTTGGCTGGAATATTGATGTTGCCTTTTAGTCGATTGGCCATTACTTCGGCGGTCTGCATCATACCGGCAAGGGGATTGTTGATCTCATGAGCCATGCCGGCGGCCAATCCTCCTACCGAAAGCATTTTCTCGCTCTGAATCATCATCTCCTCCAGGCGCACCTGTTCAGTTATATCGTCTACACGGATCACGGCTCCCTCAACACCGTTCGTTACCAGCGGAAAAATGGTTACATCTTCAAACCTGGCCTCTTTATCTTCATTGCGTTCTATTTTAGAGTTTTTTATAACACGGCTTTCCCTGATGGAATCCCTGATGTGATCTATTTCTTCAGCCAGGCGAGGAAATACCTTTACCAGAGGCTGTGCCCGGACATCTTCAAAACTCAAACCTGTAATTCGTTCCGATTGGTTGTTCCACTGGGTTACTTTGCCATCTTTATCCACTGCAACCAGTATGGAGGGCATAGAATCAATAATATTGGACAAATAGTTCCGTAAACGCCGGAGTTCTTCTTCATCCTGTTTTTGTCGGGTTATGTCAATCGCAATATGAAGTACGCCAATGATGCTGCCGTCAGTATCTTTAAGCGGAATAAAACTGTCTTTTAACCATTCATCCTTTTTGTGGGGAAAGGTGAAATGTATTTCCTTGTCGACAATCCTTTCGCCTTTCATTGCTTTTTTGAAATTATCAAAAATGCCGGTTTTCTTGATATCCGGAAAAGCTTCCCATGGTTTTTTTCCGAAAACCTTTTGTCGCGGCGTATCGGAGAGCTCCTCCATATAATTATTAAAAAGCTTATAATTAAACTCCCTGTCGAGCATTACAACTCCTTCATTCATTGATTCCACAATATTGACAAGCAGTTGTTCATTTTCCCTCAGTGCCTGTTCTGCCCGTTTTCGCTGGGTTATGAATCTTGCCTGCTGAATATTTTGATAAGCCGACATGGAAAGCTGCTTGGTCACAGTAAAAAGCACTTTAGCCGCCTTCTCGAATTGTTCTTCTGACATGGTGGGCACCTGGTGATATGCAGCTCGAAATGCAGCTTCATCTGCACCGATCTCACGGGCGTAGGCCATTATTTCTTCTTCTTTTTGAGCCTCATCCCGGACCTGTCCAATTAACCAGTTGGCAATATGCCGGCCCCCGACAGTAATGCTGGCGCCCGCGTTACATAAGCCGGCACTCAGGCATGGTTGAATGTTAGGCCCGGCCGGGTTGTGCTTCCCGACCATGGCATCAGAGTAATTACAATTTTTAATTCCTTTTGGGGTTTTTCGAATAATCTCACCGCATAGAACGGTAAAATTACTCTGTTCAGTAATGGGCGTTCCGTCAGGATGGGTAATAAGGGCAGCAACGCCAAAGGCCTCGGCATATAAATCCTGAAGGTGTTGTATATCAGACAGGTTGAACAGGTCTTCAAAGGCAATGCTCTCAGCATCTTCAAGTGGCTGGGTCAAGGCAACAATTCGTTTTTCAAGAGCCTCCGCCATTCGCTTTCGGTCGGTGATGTCAGTGTGAGATCCTGCTACGCGAGCCGCTTTTCCTTCCGGATCCACATCGACAACCTTCCCTCGTCCCAGAATCCATCGCCAGTCTCCATTCCTGGTCCTGAACCGAAATTCAATGGCAAAGGAGGCATTTTTCTCCAGGGCGCGATTAATACTTTCTTCAGCCTCCTTCACATCATCCGGATGAACCAATTTTCTCCAATTATCATATGTCGGCAAGAATTCACCCGGTTCATATCCCATCATTGTATAATACCTGGGGCTGAAATAGGCCTGGCCTGTTCTGGGATCATAGTCCCAGATGCCGTCAGCGGTTCCGTCGAGTGCAAGACGCAAGCGTTCTTCGCTTTTTAGCAAAGCCGATTCAGCATGTTTTCTATCGGTGATATCCTGCACTGTACCTGTGATCCCTATTACATTTCCATTTTCATCATAATGTCCTTCAGAGACTGCAGCCAGGAACCGGGTATCATCGTCCGGCATTATAATGCGAGTTTCAAACGAATATTTTTCACGGTTTGATAATGCCTGTTCAATTAATGTTTCATGAAGTTTACGGTCATCAGGATGAAGCTGGTTCATAATCGAATCGATTTTTGGTTTGAAATTATCTCTATTACGTCCGAAGATACGATATACTTCATCTGACCATTCAACTTCGCCTTTTATTACATCCCATTCAAAACTTCCTACTTTTGCAAGTTTTTGGCTGTTTGACAGGTTTGTCAAAGTCTTATTTAATGCAATTTCTGACAGTTTGCGGTCTGAAATGTCGGCATGAGTTCCGATAAAACGCACCGGATTATTCCGGTCATCCCGGGAGACAATTTTTCCTTTTGCCTGTATCCACATAAAGCTGCCGTCCTTACGAACAAACCTGAATTCAGTATCGAATTTTTCAATATCCCCGGCCAGATATCGTGAAATATCAGACCTGGCCCGTTCAAGATCATCTTTGTGAACGCGCTTTTCCCACTCATTGAACGACCCGGGAAACTCATTTGGTTCATATCCGGCCATGGTGTAATAACGGGAATCAAAAAACACTTTTTCTTCCTGTATATGCCAGTCCCAGATGCCTTCATTTGCGCTTGAAAGGGCCAGATCCAGGCGCTCTTCGCTCTCTTTTAACGCCTGTTCCATTCGCTGACGTTCGGAAATATCCAGAGCAAAGGCAATACGAAATGCCTGGTCTTCAAACCGCACCAGATTCTCTATGACCTGAACCGGTATGATTTCACCATTTTTATGCCTGAGGTAGACTTCTGCGATATTGTTTACACCATATTTTTTTAAATTTTCAGTGCCTGTTTCCCAATCCTCTTTATCAAACCCGAGAGTGAAATCAAATACCATCATCCCGCAGAGTTCTTCAATAACGTATCCAAGACTGGAACGGCCCTTTTCATTGACATCCAGAACCTCACCCGTCTCTCCCATTCTCCATATACCGATGGGGGCCTTGTCAAAAATGGACCGTGTAAGACGCAGGTCTTCCTCTAATTGTTTGCGCAGGGAAGCGTCGATAAGTATGCCGTAGAAAACAATCCTCTCCCCCACCTTTCGGGGCATTGAGTGGCTTTCAAACCAGATCTCCTTACCCGAAGGTTTTATGAATCTTCCCTCATAGTGCCAGGGCTTGATATTATCAATGGCCTCATCAACCGACTCAAGAAAACGAGATTGATCCTCCTCTGGTAAACGGGCGACAAAGTCATCGAATAATT
>JASFHE010000502.1:0-5204 GCA_050123415.1 Desulfobacteraceae bacterium
CATACCCCCTATAATCGCAGACAGGTCGGGAACAATGCACTGACAATTGAAACTTATCCCGGGACAGCAGCGAGGCTGATAAAATACGGGTACGTGGTAGCCACCGTGGATTTTCGTGGCCTGTACGCCTCATACGGACATAACGAGGCGTACAACCGGGGTGAATGGATGACGGCAGCACGCAGAGACGCATATGATATCACCGAATGGCTTGCGAAACAACCCTGGAGTAATGGCAATATAGGTATGTGGGGCTGTTCGGCCACAGGCGGCAGTCAGATGCAGGCAACCACCACAGCGCCTCCCCATTTAAAGGCTGTTTTTCCCATGAGCTGCGAATATGATGTTTATCCCTTTCGTGTACCAGGCGGTATGGCACCTGCCAAAGGCACCACTACCCGGGCGATGTCTTCCAGGGAATCCCGCGATGCAGTGGCCGCTCCCGTGGATGCTGATACAGACGGGTCAATGTTGAAAGAAGCCATTGCAGAACATGAAGGAACAGTTGAAAACCCGGGTTATACCCCATACCGGGACAGTTTCGCCGAGGCTATAACAGATCCTTCATCCCAGCCCTGGTGGCTCAAAAGCAGCCCCCACACCTATCTGGATAAGATCAACTCTTCCGGTATCGCAATGTATATGGCCGCAAACTGGGACGAAGGTCCTACGAAGCACGGAGCATTCTTTACTTTCAACAACGTAACCAATCCTGCAAAGCTGATTATAGGCACTGAAGGACACTGCGGCTGGCTTGCAGTTGAAAAAAATACAGGATTTGACATCACAATTGAGGAACGCCGTTTCTTTGATCACTGGCTCAAGGGCATTGATAACGGTGTAATGGATGAAGATAACGTATATTACTACACATATAATGCCCCTGCTGGCTCAGAGTGGCGTTCATCAAGTCAGTGGCCTCTGCCCGAAGAAAAAAGAGTCAAATACTACCTTGGTGAGGGCTCGCTTGGGAAAAATAAACCAACGATAGTTGATCAGAAAGATGAAACAACCGTTTCATATGATATTGCTCCACGCGGTATGTTACCGACCGGTGGCCTGATATACGAAACTATCCCCCTTGTTAAGGATATCCAGGTCACCGGTCATCCCACCATCAACCTGTGGGTGTCGTCAACTGCCACTGACGGAGACTTTCTTGCGACTATCCTTGATGTAGGCCCGGATGGCACAGCCAAATCCTATAATGTTCAGGGACGCCTCAGGGCTTCCTTGAGAAAGCTGCATGACCCACCCTATAATAATCTCGGGTTACCCTGGCACAGATCCTATAAAGAGGATGTGACCGCGCTGGTATCCGAGCAACCGGTGGAGCTCGAATTTGATATATTACCGATATCCTTGATTTTTAAGGCAGGTCATCGCATACGTCTGGTTATTAATTTTGCAGACCGGGTGACCCCGGCGCTAGATCCCCCGCCGAAGGTTGCAATATACCACGATTCAATACACAGTTCGTACCTGACACTGCCCGTAATAGAAACGCAATAATATTTGAGGAGACTTCTACATGCTTTCTGCCAGACAGAATTTTCTTGAAACTTTAAAAAAAGACGGGAAGCCCGACCGGCTTGTAGACCAGTATGAAAACATGGTCTTCTTTCCTGCGGACCCTGTTGCCGGTTATGTACGAGGAAAGCGCTATAAGGGTATGGAGCCTGTTCGTGATAAATGGGGAACACTTGTTGTTTGGCCGGCAGAGCAGATAGCTGCAATGCCCCATGTTACGGCTGATGACAAGGTTGTTCCGGATATATGTGAATGGAAGAAGACAGCCATAGCTCCTGATATTGTTGTTAACTGTTTAGAGCCCTCTGTCTGGGAACCTGCCCTTGAAGCGGTTTCAAAGATAGACCGTGAAAACAGTTTATTGATGGCATTTATGCCGACCGGCGTATTTGAGCAGCTCCATTTTCTCATGGGTTTTGAGGATACCCTTCTTAATTTCCTGGCAGAACCGGAACACATGATGGAGCTTTGTGGATATGTTGGTGAGTACAGGTTTAACTATATGAAGCTTATTGTTGATAATCTTAAACCCGATATTATGCTTACCCATGATGACTGGGGCAGTAAGAACAGTATGTTTATGAGCCCTGATACATGGAGAGAGTTTATTAAACCCCAGTACGTGAAAACATACAAATACATGAATGAAAAAGGTGTTATTGTAATGCACCATGCGGATTCATTCCTGGAGCCCATTGTAGAAGACATGGTTGAACTGGGAATTGATATCTGGCAGGGAGTTCTTCCTCAGAATGATATCTCCAAAATACAGAAGCAACTCGACGGGCGTATGGTTATGATGGGCGGGATTGATGCTGCCATAGTTGATCGCGCTGATGCCCCTGAAGAGATAATCCGTGCTGAGGTCATAAGAGCTCTTGAGGAGTATACACCGGGCAAAAGCTTTATTCCATGTCTTACCTATGGGGCCCCGGGCAGTATATATGAGAATGTTGACACAATTATTACTGATGAGGTCAACAGGTTTAACAGGGAAAGATTCAATCTGATGACAGCCAGATGATCTATTGTTTTCACACCAGTGGAACCGGCTTTCTTAATAAGATAGATACAGGAGAATTATGAAAGAATCCAAATACTCAAAATATGTCGTAACAAATTTTACTCCTAATCTGGGCAATTCCTCTCATCGGACCGGCCCTGTAGAGTCTGAAGAACATCCGAAAAGCGTGCCGACTCATGTTATGTGGCTGGACAGTTCCATTATTCCTGAAGCATCATATGTAGAAGCCGTATGGGTATGGCCGGAATGCGCTTCTGAAAAAAATGTAGCTAAACCTCATACACATGATTTTGACGAATTTATTTCGTTTTTTGGAACTAACTGGGATGATCCGCACGATTTGTGCGGTGAAATTGAATTCTGGCTGGAGGATGAAAAATTTGTAATGACTGAAAGTTTCCTTGTTTATATTCCGGCAGGGATAAAACATTGTCCATTAATTGCCAGGAGAGTTGACAGACCCATTTTTCATCTCAACTCGGGCAGTGGGAAACAATACATAGATAAGGTCTGATCGTCATTCTTATTTAATTAACTCTGGAGGTACCATGTTTTTAAAAAATGTAATTCGTTTTTCATTGTTACTGGCCCTGACCTTTTTTACCTTTGCATGTGATTCTTCAACTGATAAAGCGGAGAGCACAGCCCCGGAAGTAAAAGCAGAGGTGAGTGAGGCTTTACCCCTGACAACAACAGTTGAAGTAACCGGAGGTACAATCGAAGGTGTCGAGCAGGACGGGATTTTAATCTATAAGGGAATTCCCTTTGCTGCTCCGCCTGTCGGAAATCTACGCTGGAAAGCACCCGCTCCGGTACAGCCCTGGACAGGGGTAAAAAAAGTGGACGCTTTCTGCAACGCCTGCATGCAGACCTCCGGAGCAATGGGGAACAGTGCCCCGGTCAGTGAAGACTGCCTTTATCTGAACGTATGGACTCCTGCGAAAAAAGTTAATGAAAATCTGCCGGTCATCTACTGGGTTCATGGAGGAGGTTATATGGGAGGCTCCACAAGCACTCCCATGTATGACGGAACAGGTTTCGCCAAAAAGGGAGTAGTCCTTGTAAGTGTCGCCTATAGACTCGGTCCCTTCGGGTTTCTTGCACACCCTGAGCTCAGCCGGGAAAGCGGTCATGGATCAGGAACCTATGGAATGCTGGACATGGTAGAAGGACTTGAGTGGGTTAAGGAGAATGTTGCCAAATTTGGAGGCGATCCTTCCAATGTAACTATTTTCGGGCACTCGGCCGGAGGTGCTGCAATCAGTTTACTGGCCGCCACTCCTCTCACAAAAGGGCTTTTCCATCGCGCCATCTGCATGAGCGGGGGTTCATTTACACCGCTTCAGACCTCACCACAGGTTGGTATAAGTATGGGACTTCCTTCACTCAATTTTGCTGAATCCACAGGTGCAGATTTCTTAAAGGAGCTTGGAGTTGCGGGCATCAGTGAAGCACGCGCATTAAGCGCGGAAGATATTCAGAAAAATATGGCAGGCGGGTTTGGGGGAATGAGATTCAAGCCTGCTGTTGACGGATACTTAATTTCCAATGATCTTTATTCATTATATGAGGAAGGAAACTTTAATGACACACCTGTTTTAGTTGGACACACATCGGATGAAATGGGCTCTTTCGGAGGGACACAGGAGCTGACTCCTGAACAATTCGAGGAACAGATTAAAACACAATATGGTTCTCAGGCAGATATGGTTCTCGCGGTATATCCCCATTCAACAGAAGCCGAGGCAACACGGGCATCCAAGGACAACAGGAATGACACATTTACATGGAATACCCTGGCGTGGTCACGCCTTCAGACCAGGAACGGCAAAAATAAGGCCTACCAGTATTACTTTGATTACCATCCAAATTCACCTGACGGCGGCTCAGGCCATGGCAGTGATGTCCCTTACGCGTTCCAGACACTGGGAGGCGGTCCTGCAGGAGAACCTGGGGAAGCGGATTTAAAACTTTCCGATATGATCAGTTCTTACTGGATCAACTTCGCGAAGACAGGAGATCCAAACGGACCTGAACTACCCGAGTGGCCGGCTTTTAAAATGGATGATCAAAAAGTAATGGTATTCGATACAGCACCCGGCGCCCGGCCGGTGCCCAACCTGGACAGGTTCAAGGTATTGGATATTTATTTTTCAGGACTAAGGGGAAAAAGCGAATAATATAACACCTGAATTTTTACGCAGGATACCCTGTCAGCGTGCTTCGACCCATAATGGATATCCGGTGTAAAATTAAGGAAGCAGCTTTTTTAAAACAGAACTAATTTCAGCAGGGAGAGTTTACCATGAAATCATCAGAGGATGTAAAAATCGGAATAACTCGCCGGGAATTCGTTAAAAACACAGCTATAAGAGGAGCGGCGGCCTTTGCTGTTGGTGCTGGAGGCATAGTGCTTCCGGTATCAGCCCGGGCAGCCGAATCGACCGGAATTACCGGGAAGACAATCAAAGAAGCTGTCCGTGAGACAAAGGTTTGCCGTACGGCTGATGTTGTGGTCGTAGGCGGCGGCCCCGGAGGTATAGGGGCGGCTGTGTCGGCAGCAAGAAACGGGGCTGATACTGTTCTTATTGAAAGGTATGAACATCTGGGCGGTATGGGGACAGGTGGGCTTGTTACCATTATCCCCAGT
>JASFHE010000503.1:0-5201 GCA_050123415.1 Desulfobacteraceae bacterium
AATAATTTTTTTCTGAAATATTTCCCCAACGGATACAAATAAACATCCTTGATATTTCCATGAAACACATGATCATGACCTCGTTTAGCAATACCTTTAGTCTGCCCCACATGGTTCCAGTTGGCTGCTTTGTAGCAGGTACCTTTAAAACGATTCTTTTCCACAAAGGTCTCCAGGAGGTATAAAGGATGATTATAAAGATTGAGCCAGTCATCAGAAATTCTGTTTGCACAAAGGGCTAACACTTTACTGGCAAGATATTTAATGGAGACCCATGGAAGAATGAGGAACCGTGTATTATTTGCGATGAAGTGGAGATGTTTTTCTTTGGTGGATTTATTCCATCCGATGAAGATATCCCGTGATTTAACAGATCAGGCAGCAGACCCCCATCCTAAACATGCAACAGGCTGGTCACCGATAAAGGCAATATACTTGAGATGATTTCCACCGATTTGTTTATACTCGAGATAATGATGTTGTTGAATCAGGCTATTGTAAAGAGGTTCAAGGGAAGTATTTCGTACCAATCGAAGTTTAACAGGTTGAAATTCAGAAGGTTTTCCGTTTAAAGGAGTCTGTTTGATTTTGATTATAGGAATGAATCGATTACGTTTTTGATTATATGCGCTGTTAAACCTGGGAGGGAGAGAGAGAAAACCTTTTCTTTTAAGCGTCAGCAAAAAATGAATAGGAATGAAAAAAAATTAATAAAAGAACAGCGGATTGGTAAATCGGCCCCATTGTGGGTTGAAATGAAAAATCGTGGGTTGAAAATCGTTAAGATTTTAGACAGTTCGACTTATTAAATTACCTCATATTCAAAAAGGTGATCATGTAGTAGCATGTTGGGCCGCAGCGTGCGGAAAATATTAATTATGCCTCAGGGGACAGGGATATCTTTGCAGTACGACCAGAAAATACCTTGATAAAGGCGCAAATACCTATCCCCGACTATTATTTAATTGTATGCTGTTACAGAAATGATTTCGCATCCCGTCTGACCCCGAACTTGAAAATCGGATAAACGACAGAATATCCTTTAAGAAAAATTTAGGGCTGCCTTTGGATAAAGTATCCCATGATCATTCTACCTTTTTCCATTTCAGGAGTAGATTGACAAAAGAAGCAATGACAAAGCTAATCAGTTTAGTGTCGCAGGAGTTTGAACACAAGGGATTAAGTATCAATGAAGGAATGATGCAGATTGGCTTCCGGCTCGTAGAGCATGCCCCCAGCTCGAAGAGAGCTTAAAGAGCGAAGTTCACGACAATAATAAAAAATACCTGGGATACCATGTGCAAGCAGATCTGCCCTGTGGAATGCGGAGCATATTCCATTGGGGTGGCATTTAATATGTTTAGAGGTAGCAAGCTCCTTGCGGCAGTATAAAAAACAAGAGAGAAATATGCCTGGCGCTTAAAAAAGGTCATTTGAAAGGGTAAAAAGCCCGAATAATGAAGAAATATTGATTATAGAATGTACAAAAAACAACCTGTAAAAACGATTTTAGAGGGGAGCATTCGAAAAAATTTTAAATTTTTTGGAAAAAGGTGATTCCTACTCTTTTTATGGATAATTCGAATCTAAAGATGAACAAAAAAAAAGAAAGGTCTGATTTATGAAAAATAATAAAGGAACCTTAACAATAATGGGAAGGAATTTAGTATGACAAAACCAACGAAGATATTCAATAAAAATTATTTTCTCCTATGGCAAGGGCAACTTGTAAGTCTGTTCGGAAGCCAGGCTTATGCTATAGCAATGATGTTCTGGATCAAGCACCAGACAGGATCTGCAACCCTGATGGGATTGATTATGATGGTTGCCCAAATCCCCGGCGTGGTCCTGGGGCCAATATCAGGTGTGGTTGTTGACAGGTATTCACGATGGAAAATAATAGTCGGATGCGATCTAATCAGGGGCGTCGTTACCATTGCACTTGCAGCCCTGGTATATTTTTGTCCCGATAGACATAGTTTAATTATAGCAAGTCTATTCACAGTTGGATTGATAGCATCTTCTGCAGCGGCATTTTTTAATCCTGCTACGGGTGCCGTAACTCCGGATCTGGTCCCTATTGAAAAGCTGGCAGCTGCTAATTCCATGCAGGCCTTTTCAGCTCAGGCTGCCAATAGTATTGGTTTGGGAGTTGGAGGAATCCTTTTCAGGATTTTCGGGGCACCGATACTTTTCTTTATAGATGGTATTACCTTCATATTTTCTGCCATAAGCGAGATGTTTATTACTATACCGCAACAATTTCCTGAAGAAAAAGCAGATGTGAAGAGTAGTTTCAGGCGCATGATTGATGATGCCAAGGAGGGATTTCATTATATCTGGCAGAATAAGGGCTTGCGTGACCTCATTTTTATAGCGGCCTTAGTAACTTTTTTTATGGTGCCAGGAATGGTACTGATGCCGTTTTTTGTGGAGGGATACCTTATAGCTACACCCGACTGGTTCGGCTTTATAACAGCGGGTCTTACTGTTGGAAATATGATAGGTTTTGCCATCGCAGCAGGCGTTAAGGTTTCAGGATCTGTCCGGGGTAAAATGAACCTTGCAGCAATTATACTGGCATGTGTATTCATGACACTGCTTGGGTTCATAAGGGTGAAGGAACTTGCTCTTATCAACATGTTTTTAACTGGTATTGTGCAAGGATTTTCTGGCGTTAATATCATGACCATCCTTCAACTGACAACGCCACCCTGGATTAGAGGCAGGGTCTTTGGCGTGATGGGCTCTTTAAACGGTGCATTAGCACCAATAGCAATGGGTTTGACCGGTGCCATAGCCGATCTGCTTAATCAGAATGTCCCTTTGGTACTGATCGCCGGTGGTGCGATCAGTGCCTTATTATGCATTATATTAGTTTTCAGGAAGGAGTTACGTAAGTTTATGGCTTTTGAGCCTGAACCGGAAAATGAAGCGGAGGTCAATCCCGTGGAGGTTGCAGAATCAGTATAAATAAATTTATTTAGGAAATCATATGAAAATAAAAGCAGCTGTAGTCAGAGAAGGTATGGGGCTTGGAATTGAAGAAGTTAATATTTCAGAACCAAAATTAAACGAAGTATTAGTGAAAACAAAGTATTGCGGATATTGCCATACTAATTTTTCTATTGTTGAAGAAGAATTCGGTTTCCCAAAACCATTTGTCATAGGGCATGAAGCTTCCGGTATAGTTGTAGATATAGGTCCCGGAGTAACACAGGTTGAAAAAGGAGATCATGTAGTAGCATGCTGGGCAGCTGCATGTGGAAAATGTAAATTATGCCTGAGAGGTAAAGGATATCTTTGCAGTACTACCCGAGAATATCTTGATAAAGGTACGCTACTGGATGGCACATCCAGACTTAGTGATGCAAATGGAGATATTTTATATCATGAAACATTGGTATCCGGTTTTGCTGAATATATGGTTATTCCTGTAGAAAGTGCAATTAAGGTCCCAAAAGAACTACCTTTAGACCAGGCTGCGTTGCTTGCCTGTTGTGTTCCAACGGGCTATGGATCAACTATTAATCCTGTTCATGTAAAACAGGGAGATAATGTTGCTGTCTGGGGCGTAGGTGGAATTGGTTTAAATGTTATACAGGGTGCAAAACTTGCCGGTGCAAATCCGATAATAGCCGTTGATATAGAAGACAAAGAAGAAATAGCCAGAATATTCGGAGCAACACATTTTATAAATAATAGTAAAGAAGATCCCATTCCCGTCATTAAAGATATCACGAAAGGAGGTGTGGATTATGCCTTTGAGGCAAGTGGTGATACTGGTGCGATAGAACAGGTTTACTGGTCACTAACTGAAGGGGGAAAACAAATTCAAATAGGACTTCATAAACTGGATAAACAGCCATCCATTCCTTTAATCTTTTCACCATTGCATAGTAAAGATATTATTGGTTCTCTTTATGGACATGTTAATGTTTATACTGATATACCCGCAATAGCTGATCTTATATTGTCAGGTAGGTATATAAATTTGAATCATCTGATTACAAACAGGTTTGAATTAAATGAGATAAAAAAGGTTCATGCTGCTATGGGAGAACGTAAAATAATAGGCAGATGGTTATGTGAATTTTAATAATAAATCATTAATTATATATTCGAAATTATCATGTGCAAAGAAGAAAAAGAAAACACAATTTTAACTCAGTTGATCAGGAATGAAAAATGAACAATAACATATGGATATCTTTTCCTAAAGAGCAGCCCGATGCTAAACTGCGTCTGTTTTGTTTTCCCTATGCTGGTAGTGGCGCGTCTGTATATCGTTTGTGGCCTGACATTATTTTATCAGAAGTTGAAATATGTGCTATTAAGCTTCCTGGACATGAGAGTAGATTTATTGAAGAACCATACAGGCGGATAACTAAACTTGTCGAAGATCTCGCATCTGAGATCTTTCCTCTTTTTAATAAGCCATTTTTATTTTTTGGCCATAGTATAGGGGCTCATATCAGTTTCCAACTCGCACGATATTTGCGAAGGAATTGTAAATCTGGCCCAATACATATGTTTGTATCCGGATCAAGGGCACCTCATATCCCAGATAATCCTGACTCTCTCCATTATAAAATGGAGGATGATATATTTATTAAGAAATTAATAGAGTTGGGTGGTATGGAAGAGGAAATTCTGCACAACAAGGAATTAATGGATTTGATATTACCTATATTGAGAGCAGATGTCGAAATGCTTAATACAATCAAATATATTGAAGAAGAACCATTAGAGTGTGGTATATCGTCGTTTGGAGGTCTTTTTGATCCCAGAGTAAGCAGAGAAGATTGCGAAGCTTGGAACAAACATACGTATGGTAACTTTAGTTTAACAATGATACCAGGGAAACACTTATTTATTAATTCACATCGGGAACAATTAATCGATTTAGTGAATAAGGATATCAGTAACTGTTTGAAGAATGGTTTTTAACGGACCACATATTCCTGCGATAGATTTTAAAAGGAGGTGACATTATGACCCAATTATCCAAACTATTACAAATAAAAAGTATAAAACAAACCAATACCCATGAAAAATTATTAAAGAAAAAAAAGAAGAAATCTTCTTCTGTTGAAATACAAAATGACACTATTAAACATAATTTGTCAAACCAGGAAGGCAATCGATCGATTGACCATTCAGTGTACGAAGAGTAAGTAATTTATTCTAAGGTAATAATA
>JASFHE010000504.1:0-5199 GCA_050123415.1 Desulfobacteraceae bacterium
GACAGGCGCAGGTCCGAATTGGCCTGGTATTTCTGCTGGTCTGCAGGTAGTGTGGTAGGCTGAGCATAAAGAAATAGCAGATATATCAGGCCCCGGTACAAACAAGTACCGGGGCTTTTTTTTTGAAAAACTGAAAGGAGAAAATAGAAATGAACGAGACAATTGAGACTGAAGATAAACATATCCCCGATTTTTTTAAGAAAGTGCCAATATCTGTTGAATATGGCAGGGGTGTGTATGTATGGGATGAAACCGGGAAAAAGTATCTGGATTTTACTGCTGGCTGGGGTGTTACATGTATTGGACATGCAAATGAGGTGATTGTCAGGGCCTTGAACGAACAGGGTAAAAAGATTATTCAAAATCCTAATAGCGGACTGACATATTCACCCGCAAGGACAAAACTTATAAGGCTGTTATTGGAAATACTGCCTGAAGGGCTTACCCGTGTATTCTTCACTAACAGCGGCGCTGAGGCCAATGATGCGGCCATTAAACTTGCACGGAAAACAACAGGGAAAATGGATGTGATTTCTACGCATCATAGTTTTCACGGGCGGACAATAAGCACTGCTTCTGCAACCGGTCAGGCAAAACACAGGGAAAAATTTAACCCTCTAATGCCGAATTACCGGTTTGTAAACTATGGTAATTTGCCTGAAATGGAATCGGCTCTCGATAATAATGTCGCGGCAGTTATTCTGGAACCTGTACAGGGAGAAGGCGGTGTGAATATACCGCCTGAGAACTATCTTTCAGAAGTTAAAGCCATGTGTGAAAAGAACGGAACTTTGCTGATTGTTGATGAGGTCCAGACAGGTTTCTGCAGGACCGGTCCTATATTCGTGTCATCCGCGCAAGGTGTGTGCCCTGATATCCTGACAATGGCAAAGGGTATTGCCGGAGGTTTTCCGTTTGGTGCATTTGCAATGACAGAAGAGGTAAACAGCCTGCTTGAGCCGGGTGACCATGGAGGGACATACTGCGGAAATCCCCTTGGATGTGCTGTTTCAGGTGCTGTAATAGAATTCCTTCTAGAAAACAGGGTATGGGAAAATGTTGAAAAGGCAGGTCAGTATGCCTTTGAAAAAATGAACATGTTAAAGACAAACTATCCGGGAATAATAAAAGATATAAGGGGGCAGGGGCTTCTTCTGTTAATGGAGATCGCGGATGATAAAACCGCATCTGAGATTGCTGATAAATGCCTTTTTAATGGCTTGCTGCTGAATATGATTCAGGGTAAGTGCATCAGGATTATACCTGCGCTTAATATTACACCGGAAGAACTGGATGAAGGTCTTTCAATCCTTGAAAAGGTTATGGGTTCGATATATAGTGGCGCATGTAAATAATATTGCATAACCAACATAGAAGGGGCACAGCGCACTGTGCCCTTTAAAGATGAATGTTTGAGGCTTTGATATGAAAATACTGGATCTATCTCATAAAATAATAATAACCGAGAACCGGATAAAGGAACGGACCAATGAACTCGGCAGGCAGATTACCCTGGAATATGGAAACAGGGACCTTGTCGTAATAGGAATATTAAAGGGAAGTCTTCTGTTCTTCGCTGACCTTATCCGTCATATTGATCTTCCGATACTCACCGATTTTTTATCCGTATCGAGCTATGAAGGCAATAAAAAGTCGTCGGGAAGTGTTACGATTACCAATGACATTACAATTCCTGTTAAAGACAGGGATTTACTTATTGTTGAAGATATAATCGATACCGGTGCTACATCAAAATTTCTAATTGATCATCTTACAGGTAAGAATCCAGATTCCATAAAAATCTGCGCGCTCCTTAATAAACAAAATTCAGTAAATGCAGTACATGATGTTAAAATTGATTACTACGGATTTGATGTGCCGGACAAATTCCTGATAGGGTATGGACTGGACTATAAAGAAAAATACAGAAACCTGCCCTTTATTGCGGAAATGGAATAACAGATTTCTGCCTCGCGGATACTACCGGGCGTGAAATTTCTGAAGGATACTTTTTAGACGGTCAATGTCAATTGGTTTTTCAAGAAAATCATTCATTCCTGCTGCAAGGGCCTTTTCCCTGTCTTCTTTCATAACGGCTGCTGTCAGAGCGATAATAGGAATGTCTTTGCTTATTGTACTTCTGATCATTTCTGTGGCCTGTATTCCATTCATCCCGGGCATCTGCATATCCATAAAAACCAAATCATAGCTGCGGTTGTTATTTATTTTTTCTACCGCTTCTTCCCCATTCCCGGCTTTATCAACATTAATACCGCATTTTTTTAGCAGTGTTTCAATCAGCTTCATATTTACAGGGTTGTCTTCGGCAACCAGGACATTTACCCCTTTGTATGAGATTTCTTCAACCAGATGGCGTGTGATTATGTGCTTTTTCTCCTGACGTTTATCACCAAAAACAGCCCTTATAATATTAATCAGCTCTTTTCGAATAACCGGTTTAGCAAGGTATCCGTCAAAACCCTTGATCTTTGCATCCATGGACTGGCCCGGTATTGCTTCGGATGTAGCAGAAATTATCTTGAGAGTTTTCAATCTCTCATTTTTACGAATTTTTTCTATAAAACCATATCCATCCATTTCGGGCATCATCATGTCGCATATAACAATATCCGGGAGTGTTTTCGCTGATGCCAGAAAATCCAGGGCTTCCCGGGCAGAATTTGCCGCAAATGGAACTTCCATTTTCGCGGTAGTGCAGTATTCCCTGAAAATCTCACAGACATTACGGTTATCATCAACAATTACCACCCGTTTTCCCTGAAGTGACTCAATACTGACCGGGTCTATCTCATTATCTATTATTGCCTTTGCCTGTTCCAGTTTTAATGTGAAAATAAATTCACTTCCCTGCTCCTCTGCTGATTCAACCCAGATATCTCCGCCCATTTTTTCAACAAAAGCCTTTGAAATCGACAGTCCGAGTCCGGTACCTCCATATTCACGGGTAGTTGAAACATCCGCCTGGGTGAATGCCTCAAATATCGATTTTCTTTTTTCTTCGGGGATACCAATGCCCGTATCTCTTACTGTTATCCTGAGAGTGCGAAGCAGGCCCGGTTCTCCGCCTCCCCGGGTGTCTCCGGGATCAATGCCTACTGTCGTAAATATCTCTCCCTCCCGTGTAAATTTGATCGCATTGTTGATTATGTTTATTAATATCTGCCTTATACGTGTGGGATCTCCCTTAAAAAACCTTGGCCCTTCCTCGATGCGGTAGAGCACGTCAACAGCACTCTCCACCATTTTGGATTTTATCATTGAAATAACACTCTCAAGCAGATACACGAAATCAAAATCAATACTCTCAAGTTCGCAGGCATCTTCCTGGACCTTTGAAAAATCCAGGATATCGTTGATAAGCCCAAGTAACAGATTACCACTGGCATGCATGGTCTCTACATAATCTGCCTGTACTTTATCAAGTTTGCTTGCCTGCAGTAATTTTGTGAAACCCAGAATTGCGTTCATCGGGGTTCTGATTTCATGGGACACGTTGGCTAAAAACTGACCTTTGGCCTTAGAAGCGGCTTCTGCTTCCTTTTTAGCTTGCAGGAGAGCTTCTTCAATTTTTTTTCTTTCAAGAATTTCTTCCGCCAGATGATCACGTGAAACAGTTGTCCTGTTTAAATCTTCAACCATCTGGTTAAAACTTTTTGCCAACTCACCTATTTCATTATTTGAGATGATCTTTATCTTTGTATCAAGGTCGCCCCTGCTTATTTTTCCTGTGGCATTACGAAGGTCTATGATTGGTTTTGTTATTTTTTTTGAGAGATAAATGCCAATCATGGTTGCGAATATAATAGAAACGACCATGAATATTGCTGATCGTTTGAGAGTCTTTAATACCGGCTGGTATGCTTCTTTTACAGGAAGCTCGACAATAACCGCCCAATCCGGATTGCCCAGGTGTACATGAGTAGATACAACTTGATCATTTTGAATTCCCGTTACTGTATCTGCATTACTAATATGAGAATTTTTATTTCCTTTCATAAATTCCGCAACTTCAGGTAAATATTCTACATTCTCGCCACTCAGGACGCGTGATATATCCTCAAATGCAATGAGTCTTCCCTGTTTATCAACAACATAAGCAACACCGGTTTTACCTATCTCTATGCTGCCTACAAGATCCCACATAAATTTAAGATTAACCTCAGCTATAAGAGTCCTCTTAAAATTGCCCAGGACATCTTTCACAGGGACACCTATCATCATCACGGGTTCACTTGTAGCCTTTTCAATATATACCTGGCTGAGATATGTTTTGCCCTGACTTACCCGAGATATCAGATCACTGTTGGATTGTACGGATGATTGAGTGAATACTGGGTTGGGGCTAAGGCCTGCTTGCAGAAGTAAATGTTGCTGCCTGTCAAGGAGGATCAACTGGCGGAAAGATGGTTCAAGCCCCAATAATTTATCCAGGATCAATATCTGGTCTTCATGGTTTGCTAATGCGAGGTTTCCTATGCTGATTCCTGCTTTCAGTATTTCAGTCTTTTTTTGTATAAAGGCTTTTACCGAGTTCGCCGCTTCTCCGGCGATTAACTGCTGCTCAGAACTGACAATTTTTACCTGGCTTTTATATTTGAAATAAACTTCCAGGCTGGTGGCAATCAGTAAAACCAACGCGCTCAAAGCCAGAAAAGATAAAGCTAAAATAACAGTCAGGCTATGGAACTTCCCGGATCTATTTTTTTCAGTTGCAGTCAACTTTACGAATTATCTCCTTTAGCCCTGTTGGAAAATGCCAGTATTCAATTCTTTTATTTTGTCCAATTTTCAGTGATGAATTGGAAAAATTGAGAGGTAACCGTCTAATATTATAAATAATTATTAATAATCATTACTTATGTTTAATTAAGCATTAGAGTGCTTATTATATTTATGCAAATCAAATGCCAAATTGTAGTTTTAGGATTGTTTTAGATAATTTTGTGAGAAACGTGATAAATAATATAAATTAAACATGATTTTACATTCAAATGAATAGGATATATGTCAAATGATTGACGAGTCTTGTTTTATAAATTATATTTATTTTAATTCATCTTTTTAAACCACTACCTATGGTCTATAATAACGAAATCCAGGTGAAATAATTGATATTACCATTAACATCAAGTAGTTAATTGATATATTTTGAGTTGATACTATACCATTTACTTCATA
>JASFHE010000505.1:0-5197 GCA_050123415.1 Desulfobacteraceae bacterium
TGCCAAAGTGGTGTTTTGTGAGCATGAAGCAGTAAAAAACGCAGGCTATCAGGATCCGAATATTTTATACTTTTTAGCCAGACACAATCTCATTAAAATGCAGGCACTATCATTTTATTTAGCCACTCAGACATTTGACGATGTTGAAACCAGGATATTTTTCCATCTTGCCAATCTTGCAAGGACCCAAGGTAAAAAAGTCAATGAGGATTATTATCTGATAAAAGAGCCACTGACGCATCAATTGATAGCCGATATCGTCGGGTCAACGCGAGTCAGAGTCACGCAGATTATGAAAGAATTAATCAATCAAAATGTTCTAAAAAAAACAGGAAAATATTATATTATTAACCTGGGAGACAATTGCCGGAAAACATATTTTAAGTAGGCTTTCATCGAAACTCGGACAATCTAGAACACTTGCTTATCGAGAAATTCCAAAAGCAATCGATTGAATTCGTCGGGTTTTTCCAACATCAAAAAATGGCCAGTGCCCGGGATCTCTTTATATTCCATATTAGGATAATGGGTTTTCATGTATTCGTGATTTGCTGCTGTTGAGTTATCGGTATAGAGCCCAAGGACAGGCAGCAAAAAAACCTGCTCTTTCCATTGCGTTCGATCAAACATCGCTTTAATTGCACCCACGGCGGTCGTATCCGGAGCACTCAACATCACTGAAAGCATATGCTTCTGAATTTCAGGTTTAGTTGCGGGTGAAAATAATCCTCTAATCATTTTTTCACGGACTTTCAATCCGTTTTGTCCCGCAAGCTGGTCGGCAACACTATTGTTTCTTCCGGCATTATGCGGAAGAGTAACATTCCCGTCAACAAAAACCAAAGCCGCGACATGTTGCGGGAACAGTTGGGCGTATTTGATTATCACGGATGTTCCCATACTGTGTCCTGCCAGTACTATACGATCTGTTCTTGCCTCAAACCGGACAGCTTCAATGGATCGAGCGAAGAGGTCTAGAGAGAATTTGTCTACCTTTGGCGACTGGCTTTTCCCATGTCCCGGAAGATCAATCGTGATGACTTTATAATACTTGGAAAGCGCAGGAACCTGGAATTTCCAAAAGGTCTCATCACAGGTCCAGCCATGCACCAGGACTATTGTTTTAGTTCCATTGCCACTGATTGACGAGTGAATCGAGATGTTATCCACAGTTGCCGCATAAAGCGATGCTGCAAACAAAAAAACAAATATTGATACTGAAAACAATTTTCTAAAGATATTCATGATATTCTCCGATTTTTTGTAGTTTATAGAAATTTATTTCTTCATTAGTGAAATATGTAGCATTACTTGTTCTATGTCCCTTAAACCTTGTTGGTTTTAATAAAACCAGTGAAGGTTGTTATAATTTCTCATAGTACTCTCTATTATAGCAATACAACTCTTCCATAATGTCCCATAACATTTTCTCGTCACCACCGAAGATGGTCGAAAACATGCCTCCTTCTTTACCAAAGGTTTCCACCCATTTGCATACGTTCTTAGTGATCTCTTCATTTGTCGCACCAGACAAGATTATGTCGAAGCCCAGTTTATCCCCGTACTTCTCTTTATATAATATAATGTCGTTGGCTCGTTGCTGAAGTTGCAGGAAATCAGTACCGAGCGTGATTATATATGGTAAAAATCTTTTTACACAGCCGCAGGTATGGAACAGCATAACGATTCCCTGTTTCTTGACATGTTTAAAAAAAATTTCGGAGGGTTCATAAACAATCTCATCCATCATCTTTTCTCCGAAGAAGGTATCACGCTCAGTACCCCAATCATCATGATACATGATCATGTCCGTAGGGAAATACTTGGCAACCTTATCCAGCATCTCGCAATGGAAGCGGGACAACTGACACATAAATTCACGACATGCCCCGGGTTCTTCAACCAGGGCCATCATAGCCTCAGCATATCCACCCAGGATAGCTACAAGGCGTTCAGTGCAGCCCTGGCCGAAATCATAGTAATTCATCTTATCCCGATGGTAAAATGGCTGGTTCATATATGTTTCGCAACAGGTTTTGATACGCGCTTCGTTTAAATCCGGCCAAACAATCTTCTTTTCCCATTCGGTTATGTCATTTAACACGGGAGTGTGGTCTGGTTTCAGCATTGATCCTCCTGCAGCAGGAATCCACTCCCACACACAGCCAAACAGGTCGGTCCAGTCACAGCGCTCAGTAAAGTTAAACCGCAGGTCCGATAAGCCGGTTAACTCATGACCCATGGTATAGTTGAAATCGTTGATGGAAGTAGGAACCCACATAGGATGATCATGTTCAAGGACTCGCCAGAAATTTTCCCGAGGGGAGATGGGGTAGTCAAATACCGGGATGTTAACAGGCTGTATTGTGGTACCAACGTATTCGTACCTGCAGTCTGGTGCCATATAAGGTGTTCTCTTGTATTTCATGAGGCTCGTCTCTTAATTATTTTTGGTATACCGCTTTCACATGGTACATTGGTCAGACATTTTCCGCACCCGAAGCGCGGGGCAGAGATTTTCCATATTTTTGCCAGATTTTTGTAACAAAGCAGATGGTCTTTACCGTTTTTGTTAATAGCATTTACAGGGCATCTTTCAGAACATTTCATACACATTGAACAATATTCATATATATCGGTATAGTTTCTTTTGGAAACCGGAAATTTTAGATCCGTGATTACGCTGCCGAGTCTTCCTGTGCAACCCTTTTTTGTGATCAGGGAATTATGCAGACCAAAAGTACCCAGTCCGGCAATATATGCAGCATGCCTCTCCGACCAGTTGCATATTGTCCTGATTTGCAGGAAATCCGGATCAAGCGTTGGGATAGAAAATTTTCCGCCGTAACCACTTAAAAACCTGGCTATAAATTTTTTCACCTCATCATTAAGTGCCTCGCCTTCAAGCCTGCCGTACAGCCATTCTTCGGAGATTATTGTCTTATCTTTTCTATTTGAAATATGAATTGATTCCGAATACGGCAGGTAATAGGAAATGATTGAAACCGCTTCAGGAAACCATTCTTTTGGAGTTCTGTGAAATGCACCTATTACATCATCATCCTTTAGTTTTAAGAATAGGGGATCATCTGCAGAAGCGACAGCTACTATTGGTTCTTCATCATATATCTTTATCCCGCCTAGCTCAGGAATAATATTACTTTTTGAGTTTTCAACAAATGACTTTATCGCTTTCTTCAATTCGGACAGCTTCATTATTGTTTCTTCACTTAAAATAACTATTTTAAATATTCTCCTCTCCTATGACAATGATATTTTTCAGCGCGCCTTTCTGCGCATTATCGATTGCCTCCTTAATCCGGTCGAGTGAGAAACGGTGTGTCAGTAAACTGTCGATGTCGATGAGACCATTGCGATACATATCCATATACAGGGGAATATCGCGGCGGAGTGTGATGGCACCCATGACAGAGCCTGTCACCCTCTTCCCTGCCAGAAAATCCATATAGTTTAATTCCGGTGCATATTCATCCTCGTACCGCGCGTGGCCCACGACCACCAATTGACCATATCCTGCGGTCAGGTCAAAGGTCATGCGTTTAACGCCACTGCCGGCTGTTGCCACCAGCGAATGGTCCACGCCATAACCGTGTGTGATTTTCTTGACCTCTTCAACAGGGTCGTTTTTATTAGGATTGATGAAGTGCGTTGCGCCAAATTTTTTAGCCGCATCGAGTTTGACGTCCATTGTGTCGACGGCAATGACTGGGTTTGCGCCTGAAAACCGAGCTCCCATAACAGCAGACAGTCCGACTCCGCCGCAGCCGATGATGGCAATGCTTTCGCCCGGCTGTATCCTGCATCTGTTGAGAACTGCTCCGAAGCCTGACATAAAACCGCAAGCCATGACGGAACCGATGGCGAACGGAATATCGTCGTCCAGCTTACAGAGCTGAGCCTCATGAGCATTGGTATACTCGGCAAAGCCGCTAGCACCGGATTGTGTCTGGATACAGACCTCTCCATTATTGCGTGTATAAGGGCTCGGCATACGGAAGCTCATAGGCGGCAGATTTTCGCAGAACCAGTGACGGTCCCGGAGACACTGATAGCATTTACCGCAGCCCTGCCGCAAGAGGGAACTGAGCACCCTGTCCCCTGGTTTCACATATGTCACTCCGGATCCGACCTTATCAATGATCCCGGCAATCTCATGTCCCGCTGTGCCCGGCCCTTCGAATGAACCATGCTCACCCTTGAGCCCGTGAATATCCGTATGACAGATAGTACATGTCATTACCCTGATACGAACCTCATCGTCGCGGGGTTCAGCCAGTTCCACCTCTTCTACCACAATGTCTTCTCCCATCCTCGGTACCAGCGCTACTTTACATCTCATTTGATTATCTCCTTTGATGAAATATATCATATTTTTAGTGTAAATTAAACGGTCGCATCGGTATTTCAAAACCGGCCGTGCCCCCAGGATGTAGGCAATCATTGTTGATAATAATATTCACTTTACATTCTTCTTTATTACTTCAGTAACATAAAGAGGACCGGCGTTGACTCCGGTCCTCTTTATTTGAACAGTTCGCTGTATACAGACAGTCAATAAGTTAAAAACTAATACCAAAACTCACACTATATGTTCTGGGGACGATATAATTGCCCGTGATAATTCCTGACCTGTAACCGTAGGCGTTTTGTGCCCCATATAGAATGTCATCCGAATATGTAATAAAATCAAGGGCATCGTTGTCCCAAACATTGTTACACATTACACGAACATGCCACTGTATTCCTGCGCGCAGCCATCGGCTCGATGTATAGGTAGCTGAGATATCACCGGTCCAGTAATCCGGCCGGCCGGGCATCGTATAGAAATCATCCGTACCGGTATTCAGGTACTGGTCAATCCCTTTTCCATTATAAAAGAGGGTGCCGCTGGTAGTCAGTACGTCGGTGCCGATATACCATGTACGGTTATATCCCACATTAAAGCGGATGGGCGCTGATCCAAATTTAAGACCGCTCTTGTCATCCGCATCGGACCTCCAGGGACTGACCGCATCCGGATATATCGCCAGAAGGGCCTCCCTGGTGTTGTAAGGATTTCCATATTCGTTATCTCTCCATGTACCGTTAAAAGACACCATATCATTCGGGGTGATCAACCATATTGCATTAATACTGATACCTATTTGTTTTGCTCCTCCTGGTGAGTAACTGGTAT
>JASFHE010000506.1:0-5188 GCA_050123415.1 Desulfobacteraceae bacterium
AGTAAATGGTATAGTATCAACTCAAAATATATCAATTAACTACTTGATGTTAATGGTAATATCAATTATTTCACCTGGATTTCGTTATTATAGACCATAGGTAGTGGTTTAAAAAGATGAATTAAAACTTACATTGATAATTCCTGTCTCCAGAATTTGTTTCATTTTTCTTTGGGTGTCTTCTTTTACACCTGACTGATTGCCCATGCCTCGCATGTAGCCGGCAAAACCACAGCATAGAGAATCGTATCTGTTATTTTTTAATTCAACCACATTCATGCCTGCTGCTTCATACAGTCCCCGAACTGAATTCATAAAACCTTCCCCAAGTTCACCGGCATGGCAGGAATCGGAAAGAATAATATCCTGTTTTACTTTCTTTTGAATCTGCAAGTTTCCTTCCTGATACTGCTCCCATAACCACTCATACAGAGATATGATTTCAAAGGGAAGTTTGAGTCCATGGCAATTGGGCCAGACATTGCCAAAATAGTTGGCACATGAGGGACAGTAACATACCATACGATCTGCTTTTAATAAGGATAATCGATTAAACGCCTTGAGGGCTATCTCACTGAATGCCTGATAATCGCCAAACCGGTAAGGGATATCACCGCAGCAGATATCCCTTGGACCATATTTTGGCAGGCTCTCCAGAACTTTTGAATGCTCTATACGGGAAGGTGCCATCATGCCGGCACAGCCGACATATAATATGTCTTTTGTTCTGGCGGGAATTTCGCACCATCTTTTCAGGATAGATTTATCCTCATCAGAAGATGCTTCATATTCGGCATTAAAGAATCCCGGTTCGTTTCTTCCATTGATCATATAGGTCGCAAAAGGATGCATCGCCGCTTTATTCCTGCGATTATGCTCAGCCATCCGTTCCATAATAAGATGATAGGGCTTCAAACCATTGGGACAATAATGGTTACAGGTGAAACAGAAAGTGCATTCCTTCAGCACACGTCTGGTTTCTTCACCCGTAATAAGACGGACTATTTCAGCCCTGGCTTCTTCCTGCTCCATTTTCATCACCGGACAGTTTTGAAGGCATGCACCACATTTAATACATTCATCGTGATCTGCTCCGGCGGGAATAAATCCATCCAGATAAGAATTACTGACCATTTAAACCTCCAGATAATGAATAGTTTAAAATGAATACCACATTGTTTGTTTCGGGAAAAGGGAAAATCCAGCACCACTTGCCCTGTTTAATCTCCGGGAGGAACCCTATTTAACAAGGGCCGTCATTCCATCGCACAGACTGTGTCTTAATTGACAAATTATCGTCTCCTGTCAATTTCGACCAGAGGGAGAAATCTTGTATTTAAAGAGAGTTAGTACAACCAGATTTCTCGGTTATCATCTCGAAATGACATGTAAGACACAACCTGGCAGGCAGGAATCCAGACACCGAACATCATTCCCCGACTTGCCTGTCCCGCCGAAGCTTGATTGCTTTCGAAAAGGCGGAATCGGGGATCCAGTTATTCTTGATTTATGATTACCCGTCCGCCTTAGGTGGGTTGAAATCCGGCCAATGTCAAGACCAGACCCCGATCTTCATTCATTACCTTCCTGGATGGCAAGCCGTGTGATTTTTTAAAAATTGGGTCAATTATGTGAAATAAGGTTGACTTTCCACTTCAATACTCCTATCAATTTAACACTTTCAGGAGGGCTTTTCATGACAGAAATGAGAATTACAAAATATCCGGAACAATTTAAAAAAATCGTTGAAGAGATGGCAGCTGCATATGGCCCCGAATTCCATGGATGCGCGCAGGTTGTAACAGGAACACTCATGGAGATTCTGGGCATCTCGGATGAGCTTGTTATAAAAGCAGCCTCTTTTTTTGCAGGCGGATCAAAACGATGTTTGACCTGTGGTGCAATATCCGGGGGATTGATAGTTCTTGGTGTGAAGTATGGGCCAGGTAATCAGGAAGCTGATGTTGAGGCAGAGGAAGAAGCAGTCGATCCGGCAATGGAACTCATAGACCGTTTTATGAATGAATACAGTACAACAAATTGTTGTGAACTTACCGGTTTTGACTTCCGAGACCCTGACCAGTTTCAATCATTTAAAGATGCACCCGAAGCAAAACAAAAATGCACCGAAAAGATGAGTAAAGTGTGTGGATGGGTTGCTGAAATCATCAGCACAAGAGACAATCGAGAGGAGTAAGAAATGGACCGCGTTAAAGGTAAAACAGCTTTTATCACCGGTGCTGCAAGCGGGCTCGGGGAAGCAAGCACATTATTACTCGCAAAAGAAGGCGCAGCGATCGTTGTCGCAGACATCAATGAAAGCAAGGGGCAGGAGGTAGTTAAAAAGATACAGCAGGAGGGTGGAAAAGCCCTGTTTGTAAAGCTCGATGTCTCTAATGAAACAGACTGGGAGAATGCAATAGTAAAAACCCTGTCAGAGTTTCAAAAACTGGATATTCTCGTAAACAATGCAGGAATTCAATATGTGAAGGAACTTGAGGATACCCCGCTTGAAGACTGGCGAAAATTGATGAGTATCTGCCTGGATGGTGTTTTCCTGGGAACCAAACATGCCATCAGGGCCATGAAAGAGACCGGAGGAGGATCGATTATCAACATTTCCTCTGTTGTCGGTATCGTAGGCACTGTCGACAGTACCAGTGCATATTGTGCAGCTAAAGGCGGTGTCAGAGCCTTCACCAAGGCAGCAGCATTAGAGTGTTCGAAGGCGGGTCGAAACTATAACATCCGCGTTAACTCAATCCATCCCGGCGCCACGGAAACACAAATGGTAACCGAAATGCTAAAGGACAAGACTATTAGAGAAACCCTGGAAAAGGCCCATCCAATCGGCAACCTGGGAAAACCGATCGACATTGCCTACGGCGTTTTATACCTTGCTTCTGACGAGTCCAGAATGGTCACGGGAGCAGAGATGGTTATCGATGGGGGCTGGACAGCCTGGTAAGGTAAACATTCTTAAAGGAGCGAAAGCATATGGATGAGAAAATAACTCGAAGAAAGTTTGTTAAAGGGGTAGCCGGAGCGGCTGTTTGCTGTGCATGTTTTCCATTGGATTCTCTGGCAACCTCAGAAGAGGGTAAAATCAAAGACAGTAAAGCCAAAGTACATCTGGCAGCAGCATGCGGAACATATTGCGGAGCCTGCCCGGCCTACCTCGCTAAACACGGCACTGATGAGCATAAAAAATTGAGACGGCAAATGAAACATTCAGCCGGACCGGGGATTCCGCCTTCGAACTGGATGGATGGCCTTGTTTGCGACGGCTGTCTCAGCGGCGGCAAGCTTGCCGGCCATTGCCAGATGTGCAATATAAGGCTGCACGCATTGAAGACACAGAATAATTCCCGTTGTACTGACTGTGAAGAGTTACCCTGCTATCGTATCAAGGGTTTAATAAATATGGGCCGCTATCTGCACCGTGATGAATACCTGCCAAACCTTAAAAAAATGCGTGAAATGGGTGTTGAGGAATGGGTTAAATACGAAGAAGAGCGCTGGCATTGTCCAAAGTGCGGCCTGCCGATGAGTTGGTATGACGCCGAATGCGTCGGATGCGGGGCGCCAAGATCCGAACACATATTTTCTCTGCCAACAGGATCGTGATGGGGGCTATGCTCCCAATCCGGGTTTACAGGATGAGTTTTGAATATTGAATCTACATATTCAGGGAGAAGTATATGCAATCCAGACTAAAACAAGGTCCTCCGGAGTATGTACCGCCGATATCACTTGAGCTTGCAAAAGTTGCAATCGCAGGAGTCAATGCGCTGACAGAATAAACCTTTTTTAAAAAAGTGAGTCGATGTTCAATAATTAAATTTCTTGACCTTAATTGCGAATATGGGCTTTTTAATCAAAAAATATATGAATAGCATATTAATGGTTTAGATCACCCTGATATATTTGCAAAAGGTGGAACGGGATGCTGCAACCCGTGAAGGTCTGTCCATCCTGTTTTTTCGTAGCCTCATTCTATTTCTATTATATCTGGCTCCCACACGCATTCATTACCGACAATAGTCTCCTTGAGAAGCAAGGGAATAGCAAGAAGTCCCCCAAATATACCAACACCTTTACACTTCTCGTGTAAAGCCATGTATTCGTCTGTATAATTTTTTATAAAAAGCATTCTCGATTTGAATATGATATTTTGGGTTTCGGACTCTGGCATCCTTCCAAACTCCCGCTCCATACAAGAAACAGCCTCCAGTCCGAATGATGGGTTTAAGCAGGCCGTAAGAGATATATTCTCGGGAGATCCTGAACTTAGGATTCCCCGGCCTTTTGATGTCATAACAGTCTCAGCTTTGAACTCAAGTTTTATTCCAAAATCCAACTTCATGTTGTAAACAGCCTCCAGGTCGAATGATGGAGTAGCGTCAGTTGCAGGAGATTTGTCATCAAGAGTTTCTGAAACCGGAACATCCTGGTCTTTCGATGTCACAACAGTCTCGGCTTCGGACTTACTCTCCTCGCTACGGGAAGGTTCAGAGCCTCGGGCAGGTGGGTCTGTGCGCGGCACTTCCGAGACCACTTCGAGGTCCATTTCGTCGTGAGAATCAGGAGTAAAGGTGGACAACGACAGGATCAGATGCGTGTCAGTTGCGGGGGCCGCAGGTTCAACTGCTGTGCGACCGGAAACCGCGGTCCATAACAGGTACGCGAGGAATGAGTGGATGACCACCGAAACGAAAACCGCGATCAAAAAATACTGCGGCGGGCGCTCTGCGGGTATCGGCTGCCTGAAAGACAGAAATCGCAGCCATGTCTTCAGGGCAGTACGCACGGCCGTCACGAAGCGCCCTGACGAGTCTGTAGAATCAGTCATTTTCGGGTAATTTTTATGTTTTATGTTTTTCTAAAAAGTTTTAGTCTCTAATTTCTGGAATATCGCACCGCTGGTAACTAGTACTTTAGACAGGTGAATTTATGTTTTGTTCCTTAAAATTTAAATATGGAAAGAGGGGTGTGAATTAAAAGCGGGGCTGTATATGCATTTTTGAAGAGGCGGCAATTTTATCCTCCTTGCTTCTGGCTTTTTTTAAATTCTTCTAATTTCTTTAGCATTACTTTCGCTTTATTAATGTGGTAACCTGCTTTTTTATAATCAGGATCAAGGGCTGTTACCAGTTCCCACTCTTTTATGGCCTCAAACAGTTGTTCA
>JASFHE010000507.1:0-5182 GCA_050123415.1 Desulfobacteraceae bacterium
CAGTTACCTTGTACAACCGATTGGTGATCATAAAAATAATCTATACTCCCTTGTGCATGGAGCCGGGCGTAAATGGAACAGGAGTAGTTGCAAAGGAAAATTAAAGAGAAAATATACGGCTGAATCTCTTACCCATACTTCTCTGGGCAGTGCTGTAATTTGCGATGATAAAGAACTGCTTTATGAAGAAGCACCGCAGGCCTATAAAAACATAGAAGCTATTATTGGATATCTGCAAAGTGAAGATTTGATAAAAGTCATAGCAACATGCAGGCCTGTTATTACTTATAAAATGAGGAAGAAAAGATGATAAACTGGATTCAGATAACATCTGGAAGAGGGCCTTTAGAGTGCTGCTGGGTTGTGACACAGCTTATTAAATGCATCACACTTGAAGCCGGAAAAAAGGATATCAAAATACAGCTTCTGGAATGCTTACAGTCTGAAAAGCCCGGTATATACAAATCTGTGTTGCTGGCCATTGAAGGAGATAACCTGAAGGATTTTATACAACAATGGAAAGGTACAGCACAATGGATCGGAAACAGTATGTTCAGGAAAAACCACAAACGTAAAAACTGGTTTGTTGGTATCAACTGTCTTGTACCACCGACTTTAAATGATTGGAATGAAAAAGAAGTTCGTTGTGAAAGGATGAAGGCTTCGGGCCCTGGCGGGCAGCATGTAAATAAGACAGAATCAGCCATTCGTGCTATACATTTACCAACCGGTATCAAAGCCGTTGCACAGGAGGAACGCTCTCAACACCTCAATAAAAAACTGGCAATGACAAGATTGTCTATCTTATTAAAAGAAAAGGAAGATAAGATTCAGGAAGAGTATAAACTGACTCAATGGAGAGAGCATAATAAACTTGAAAGGGGAAATCCTGTTAGGATATATAAGGGGATAGAATTCAGGCTTGACCTTATTAACAAGTTGAAATAACAAAGTTATATTATTTGCTGTTTATAATATTTCTGGATTTATGCCTTTCTATACCAAATCATCAAGAAGAAGCTTTTGTGAAATAGAGGTTGTATTTAAAATATAAATTGAAGCTGGAGGATTCATAGCATGAATGATGATGGAAAAATACTTAAAACAGATGTTGCGATTGCAAAAAATTATCTATCAAAGGAAGATCTCGAATCTCTTGGCCGGATTGTAAATGCCTATCTGGACCTTGCTGAAGACAGGGCAACACGGAAGATACCCATGACTATGGAAGATTGAGCAAAGCGGCTGGATCAGTTTCTTGAGTTTACTGAGCGGGATATTCTGCAGGATCCAGGAAAGATATCGGCTGAAATAGCTAAGGATCATGCGGAAAGCGAATTTGAAAAATTCCGCATTATTCAGGACAAGCTGTTTGAAAACGACTTTGACAGGGTGATCAAAGAAATAGAAAACAAAAAAGAAGAATTAAAAACAATACGAATAGAATAAAGGGCTCTTGTGTGTTAAACGGCTCTACCTTCAGGTTTTTGATTGTAAAGATCTTTGGAAAATTCCCTGCTTGACTTTTCAATAATATTAAAATAATATTCACCACAATTTTTCAGAAAGAACTATTCAATAACTTTAAAGGGAAACTCAATATATGATGAATTATCTATACAGATTACATGCTGCCGACGCATATGGCGTGTTCAATTCGGGCAATCCGGTGTTGAACATTGTGTTTTCTGTGCAGGATATGCGTCGTATTATTGAGGAAGAAACCCTTTGAGTTAGATTAAATAATAGCCTTTATAAGGCCTTCCGGGGTTTCAACCCCGGAAGGCCTTTTTTTTTGCCGTTAATAAGTAAGTAACTGTCCATCCAGAAAGAGATAATTTCTGGATGGAGCTTTCGGCGGTCAGCTATCGGCCTTCAGCTAAGCCTTTATTTTAAAAGCCTTTTGCTGAAAGCTGAGTGCTGATAGCTACCGAACAAAAACTTTAGTTTTTGGATAGGCACTAACTAATTTCTGATTCTAAATCAGGGGGAAAAATTATGTTATCAGGATCTAACAGGACAGATATTGAATTAATCGAGGAATACACAAACCAGCCGTCTGTAATGCCAATTGAATTGAGGAAAGAGATTGAGCGAAACTGGGGAAACAGGCCTGTTGAACTTTATGCTCATCTTGACCTGGATACGGATCTGAAACTAGCGTCATACTGGCTTGCTCTTGGTGAGAAACATGTTGCGATTGTTACAGGTAGTGAAAAAGGTCGGACGATATTGAACATCAGACTGGAAGATATCAAAAACCTCAGCGTTGAACAGGGACTCAGCTGTTCAACGCTGATACTTCTGGGTGACTCCGGGAGCAGTCCTCTTGCCAGGATTAGCTACACACTGAGGCAGCGGAGATCTGTGGAAAACATCAGGTTTGTTATTGAGCAGCGAATCGATGGTCGTAATGTGGATTTTAACAGGGAGCCGGACAGGGCATACAGGAATTCCGTAATACATCCCATTCGTGAAGCACAGGCATCGGTAGCATCAAATAAACTGTCTGTTGTCTGGCGTTTAATGAGATATCTCAAGCCCTATAAAAAAAGACTTATTCTTGGGTTGTCCGCGGCTGTCCTTTTGACAGGCGTCAGCCTGCTTCCTGCCTATTTGACGGGATATGTAATTGACAAGGTTATTAAGCCCTATCAATCGGAGATTATAGACTATGAAAAGGCTATGCATACTGCCTGGGTAATTATAGCTGCATTGGGAGTTATATACATGGTGAGGGTAGTCAGCCTGTGGGTAAGATTACATTCCATGTCGGTTCTTGGCGAACTGGTAGCCGGAGACCTGCGCCGTACACTTTATGAGCATATGCAGAAGCTTAGTCTCAGTTTCTTCTCTACCAAACATACCGGAACACTGATCAGCCGTGTAAGCAGCGATTCGGACCGGTTATGGGATTTTATCGCCTTTGGAGTGGTTGAGGCATCTCTTTCTGTCATTATGCTCCTTGGGCTTGGGGCTGTCCTGTTGATATTGGATTGGAGGCTCGGGCTTGTTTTGACCCTTCCCATACCCATATTTTTATGGGCATTTTCCCTTTTTGGCGAAAAGATGCACAGGCTTTTTTTACGGGCATGGAGGAAGTGGTCAAACCTGACGGCAATTCTTTCGGATACCATCCCGGGTATTAAGGTTGTAAAGGCATTTAATCAGGAGCAAAGGGAAAAAGACAGGTTTAACAGCAATAATGATAACTGTGTAACAGAGTTCAACAGCATCCACAGGGTCTGGACAAAATTCTGGCCGTACCTCATCCTTGGCGTGCACATCCTAACTATTGGTGTATGGATGTTTGCATTACCCAGGATTTTCGGAAACGGCACAACTCTTAGTGTTGGAACATTTGTGACCTTTTTACTTTATATGGGGATGTATCTTCAGCCTATTGAAACAATTGGCATGATGGCCAGGATGTTAAACAGGGCGACAAGTTCGGCGCACAGAATTTTTGAGGTACTGGATACCGAGCCTGAGATTATAGACAGAAAAAAACCGGTTGTCCTCAAACCATTGAAGGGCAGGGTTGAATTCAGGAATGTGACCTTTGCCTATGACGGAATAAGGCAGATCATCAGGGGTATATCCTTTGATGTAAAACCCGGGGAAATGATCGGTCTTGTAGGGCCGTCGGGTGCAGGGAAAAGCACAATTACAAATCTCATTGCCCGTTTTTACGATATAACAGGCGGAGAGATCCTGATAGACGGGGTGAACCTTAAAAATCTTCATACCGGCCATTACAGGAAACAGGTGGGTATGGTGCTTCAGGACCCATATCTTTTTAAGGGCACTCTGCTGGAAAACATAAGATATGGAATGCCGGAAGCCACAGTCGGCCAGGTAATTCAGGCCGCGCGGGTGGCAAATGCCCATGATTTTATAACAAAACTTGCCCATGGGTATGACACGATAATAGGTGAAAGAGGTAACAACCTGTCAGGAGGCGAAAGACAGAGGGTATCCATAGCAAGGGCAGTTCTATGTGACCCGCGCATACTTATCCTTGATGAAGCGACAAGCAGTGTTGATACTGAGACAGAACAAAAGATCCAGGAAGCCCTGGACAGGCTTGTACATGGAAGAACGGTATTTGCCATTGCCCACAGGTTGTCAACATTAAGTCGCGCCTCAAGGTTGTTTGTTATTGAAGACGGACTTATAACAGGAGAAGGCAGTCATGAAGAACTGATGAGTAAAGAGTGCGGCACCTATTACAGGCTGCAGACGCTTCAGAGGCAGCTTTGCGAGATAACATAATTAATACCATCCAAAAACGGGCGTTTTGTATGAAAGCAGTCAGCCATCAGCGTTCAGCTTTCAGCAAAAGGCCTATAAAACAAAAACTTGGCTGACGGCTGATAGCTGAATGCTGAAAGCTCCATCCGGAAATTGCTTCTATCTGGATGGGCAATTAATAAAATGAGGAATACCATGACGTTGAAAAACACAACCGCTGAATTAAAGAGAATAGATTTGTCTGACAGTAAATTTGATCCGGATGAAGATGGCAGGATAAAAATAATCAGGGGTAAAGACAGCAGGATTCGTGTTATACGTGACGGCAGGGAAATCCCTGTAAATATATTCTGTTGTTTCCCCTGGAGTGCCCCAGGGGATTACATCTCCCTTCGTGATGATAATGAGGAGGAGGTGGCATTTGTTTCACACCTGGCAGATATTGAAAAAGAATCCAGAAAGGTTCTTGAATCTGCCCTTGAAAAATCCGGTTTTGTAATGGAAATAACATCAATTAAAAATATTGATGAGGATTTTGAAATCAGGAACTGGCTTGTAGATACACGACAGGGTGTTCGAAAATTCCAAACAAAACTTGATGAATGGCCCTATGAAGCCCCGGGTGGAGGTCTGCTTATCAAGGATCTTGCCGGAGACCTATATTTTATTGCCGATTCAATTGAAATGGATAAAAACAGTAAAAAACAATTATGGACTGTCAGTGATTAATTTTTGAATCATTTGAAAAATTTTGCATTATTCAGGACAGGCTGTTTGAAAACGTTTTGATATGGCCGATCGAAAAAGCAAATATCTTTAGAGGTAGTTTCAAAACGTTTAAGTTTGGGCAAGGTCAAGGAAGGCAAAAAATTATAACCACAGGAATACACGGGGTATTTCGAGGATTATAATTTGAGTCTGACACAGA
>JASFHE010000508.1:0-5181 GCA_050123415.1 Desulfobacteraceae bacterium
TGAATGCCAGGCATGTGTCAGCCACTACCCCGCCGCCGGCCACGGGGTCAATCACAAGGTCACCCTTTTTTGAGAAGTAATAAAGTATATGTGCTATGAGTTGTGCCGGAATCCTTCCGGGCCATTCGTCACCGAATCTCTTATCACAGTCAGTCCAGTACCAGTTATCCCAGGTCCTGAGCCCCCACTGTAATTCCTTGTATTTGGGGATGTCATTTTTTCCATCCAGTTTAAGTGCCCATATCAGAGACTCAGGCCAGCCGTGCTTTTCAGCCACCTGGGCCACAGTGAAGCCTTTTTTCAGATCGCTATTTGGGGATTTTGCCAGTTCTGGCAATTTCCCCAAATAGCTTCTTATTATGTCTCTCGACTGACCTAATCTATCAGCGATTCTCTCCTGTGGTATCCCGAGACTGAACATTCGATATAACTTGAGGTTCAATTCTTCCTGGACGTTTGCTCTAAGGTCCGTAATATAGGCGTCTACAGCCTGTCTGGAACGCCCCACTGCCTTTCCAATTTTCTCTGAACTTAATTTCGGATTCTTCTGATACACCCTTCTGGCAGTTTTTCTTGCCTCTTCATCCTTAAGCTCTCTGGGGCCTATGGCCTGACTTGCAGCATATAACAGTGGATCTTCTCCATTGAGGTTTATAATTTTTGCTGTAACCTCTTTTAATCCAATACCCTTGTAGGCCTTAAATCGGTGTGCCCCATCAAGTATGCGGTATTTGCCCGGTTCATCAGGATGTTCCTGCAAGTGAATGGGCTCAAATACAAATCCATCCCGCATGTTTTCCTCAAACATGGAGACTCGTTTATGATCAATGTTGTTCCTGGGATAAATGCTGTTGTCCAGAACAATATCCTCAATTTTTATTGTTTGTGCTTTACTCATGAGTTTCCCTTTTCACTTTTAAGTAATATCGATTTTAAGCCCTGCCCCTGGCTGTTAAACCTTAAATCTATATCTTGAAAAATATTGGTATTACGTTTGTTTTAAAGCATATGAAAGACGGGTTGGATGTACTTATTACAAACATCAGGGAAAACATCAGACCTTCAATATTGACAGTTTCTTTTATATTTTACTAAAGTTTCGCAGTTAATTTTTACTAGACATTTCAGTCAGATCCCAATGAAATCAAAGGATTTAGCTCTTTTACATGGTTAAAAGTATATAACTTTACATATATATTTTTTGAAACCATCTTAATGTGACATTGCCTAACTTATTGAAATTATTGATTCATGAAATTCATAACAAATGGATTTAGTACCTATTATGATTGTCAAGTATGGTATTTGTCAGTGATTATTTGAACAATAATAGCAATAACTTTCTGGAATAACATGAAAAGATCAATATAAACCTTGTTAAACCTATGTGCGAAACTTTAGTATTTTACTTACAATCTTTGCCAATGATTTATCTTTTGGATCTAACCTATGGGCAGCATATAGTCAGCCAGAAGGCTGGAAGTTTTTCTCAGGTTCATGCTCAGGAGCTTTGCAAGACCTTTAAGTACCTTAATGCCAATCTGGGGATACTGTTCAAGCAGTTGTTCGAAGCCTTTACGTGTAAGTATCAGCAGGGTGGATCTTGTCTTTGCCCTGACTGTCGCTGATCTTGGAAAATCATCAATCACGGACATTTCACCCAGGGACCTGCCTCTGCCGAGGGAAGCAATTACAGCCTCCTTACCCTTTTCATTTTTTTTGAATACTTCAAGAAAACCTTTTGTAACAAAACAGACAAAATCTCCTTTATCTCCTTCGGAAAAAATAACCTCCCTTGGTTCAAAATCCATAAAATTCATATGCCTGGCCACAATTGTTAAGTCATCCGATTTGATCTGGTCAAACATCGGGATCTCTATCAAAAGATCCACGACTGCCTTGGAGAGGTTTGTTTCTGTAATTTCTTTTACCTGAACCATATCTGTAAGTTTTAAAGGTTTTAAAAAATTTTGGTCGAATTATAACATTAATACTTTTTTAGTCAAATATTGAAAAGACAAGGTATGGTTTGTCTCTACCGGTATTTTTTCAGCTGAAACAGCTTCTTGTTCTGAGTCACCGAGATATAGTAAAACTTGTCCTGTGGAATATAGATATAGGGCACGTCCTCCTCACGTCTGAATAGAAAGTGGGAAAGTATCATCCTGTTTGCGGCCCTGTGTCCCACTATGATGATATTCTTGGATATGTCACTGAGGTACAGTACCTTGTTAATTCCCCTGTTTATCCTTTCCTTCATTGTCACATAGCCTTCTCCTTCAGGATAGACATAATTGTACTTATCTCTTTTTCGTCTTTTATAAACATCCGACATAGTGTTTCGTATTTCATCATAACTCATACACTCGCATATTCCGCTGTCTATCTCATTAAACTCGGGTAAGGGGATAAGGATGCATTTCTGCTGTTCTGCCCTTATGGGTGCGGCAGTCTGAATAGTCCTTTTCATTCCGCTTGTAAATATTATGGGTATTTCTTTTTTTGAAAAGTATTCGCCAAGGGCTGCAGCCTGTCTCAGCCCCGTTTCGGTAAGCCTGGAATCTCCGCCTATCCTGTTTTCAAGGTTGAAATATGTTTCTCCGTGCCTTACGAGATAAAGATGTTTAATTGTATCGGTTACCAGAAAATCCCTGATTTGATCATAAAAGGGTATGGTTTCCTTTATCTCCTCATGGATGACCTTTTTGTTAAGGGAATCGAGACGGATTATATTCCTCTCACGTTTAAGGGGAGTGTATATATTTTCATAGTAGGAAATTCGTTTTTTAAAGCTTTTTATCGCCTCATCGTGCGGGATATGAAAGAATTCCCGGGTATCCACCTTTCGTTTTATACTCGCATCAAGTATCTCCATATTATCATTAATACATTCAATATGAAGTATGGGGTGGTCATCGATCTGTGAGTGTATCAGCTCTCTTCTCGACCAGCTTGCATTTGTGGCATCCAGTATGGCTACCTGACCGCCTTTTCTGAGATAGGATTTTGCCTTTTGTACATTCATGAGGGATATTTTTTCTCTTATTGCAGCGGCTTCAAGGTTTTCAGGGTCATAAAACTCTGCATAGGATGTATTGTTGGGGATAAGTTCTCTCCGGAGGTCACCATTATTAAAAATCTTTGCCTTTATCGAATCCTTTTTAAGGTCATCTCTTATCTTTGTGGCTGTTGTGGATTTTCCCCTTGCAGGAAGACCTACCATTACGATATATAACTTGTTTTCCATATAAAATGTTCCTGTAATTAAAAGATTAACCGAGTTTTCTATATTATTATATGATAAGACGAAATTATGATAACTATCAATAGTTTTTTATTCGCATTTATTATTGTTTATGTCTTTGGTTCAGTTGCAGATATTTTAATAGATATTCTCAACGCCACTCACCTCAAAAAAAACGGTATGGTCGTGCCTAAAGGTTTTTCAGGGTATATAGACGGTCCTCAACTGAAAAAGATAACCTCATATACTGCAGATAACACAAGAATTTCGGTCATAAAAAGTCTCGTCAGTATGATTTTTTTTCTAGCCATTATCCTGTACGGATTTCTTCCATGGCTTTCCGATCTGCTAAGTGAGTTAAATTATATTTTCGCAGGCCTTATCTTTTTTGCGGTTCCGGGTATCATTACTTCAATTGTTGGTCTGCCTTTCAATTATTACAGTGTCTTCACAATAGAAGAAAAATACGGCTTTAATACTAGTGATTTAAAAACGTGGGTTCTTGATATTATTAAATCTTTCATAATATCTCTTTTACTTGGCGGGGTCCTGTTATCCCTGCTGCTTTTAATGATTAAATCCGCAGGGAAGCTCTGGTGGCTGTGGGCCTGGGGTATTTTTCTGGCATTTCAATTGCTCATGACTGTAATATATCCAACTGTTATTGCCCCGATATTTAATAAATTTACGCCAATTGACGATAGTGAACTTGAAGAAGCAATAAGGGAACTGGCTGAAGGGGAAGATATTTCAGTCACCGGAATATTTCAGATGGATGCCGGAAAAAGGAGCAGACATACCAATGCCTATTTTTCGGGACTGGGAAAAAGCAAGAGAATTGTATTATATGATACTCTTATAGAATCCCATGACAGGGATGAAATACTCGCAGTGCTTGCCCATGAGATAGGGCACCTTAAAAAGGGGCATATAAAAAAGCAGTTAATCCTTGTGAGTATTATTTCTCTGGTCCTGTTTTACATGGCCGCATTTATGATAGACTGGGATATCATGTATAAAAGTTTCGGCTTTACTGCAAACCCTTTTTATGCGGGGCTTTTTCTTATTTCAATCCTGTGGGAGCCGGCAGGATTTTTTATTTCACCGGCTTTTATGGCGCTTTCAAGAAAGTTTGAAAGGGAATCGGACAGATTTGCCAGGGATGCAATGGATGACCCAAAACCTTTAATTAATGCCTTGAGGAAAATGGCAATGGACAACCTTTCAAATCTTTGTCCGCATCCCCTGTATGTTAAATTTAACTATTCCCATCCGCCTATATCCGAAAGAATCCAACACCTGGAATCAATGTGAATATATCCGGGTTGAAAAATTGTGTATCGGGATTATAATATAGACTATAGAAAATAAGCCTATTTAACAAAAGGAGAATGAATATGGAACGATTAGCAGCATATAAACAGAGAGCGGACGTCAGGGTAAATGAGTTTGTGAGGAGTGTTTATAACTGGATGGTCATGGGGCTTGCAGTTACAGGACTTATTGCCTGGTATGTCTCCGGAAATGATGCAATCAGAGGTCTGATTATCACCGAAACCGGAATTACACCTTTGTTCTGGGTGCTTGTAATAGCGGAACTTGCACTGGTTTTCTCCATAAGCGGTATGGTAAACCGGATGAGCGCATCAACTGCAACAGCCTTATTTTTGCTATATTCGGCTTTAAACGGAGTTACGCTGTCTTTCATCTTTATCGCATATACCGGCGCTTCAATATTCAGCACATTTTTAATATGTTCACTTACATTTCTCGCATGCAGCGTCTATGGATGGACGACTAAAAAAGATCTCACATCCATTGGAAGTTTTATGTTTATGGGACTTATTGGAATTATTATTGCGTCGTTTGTAAACTTTTTTCTGCGTAGTCCTGCAATGTATTATGCTATCAGCTATATTGGTGTTGTCGTATTTGTG
>JASFHE010000509.1:0-5169 GCA_050123415.1 Desulfobacteraceae bacterium
CAGGAAATAGGCAGGGTAACAGAGCGGATAGGGTTTGGATGGCACCTTAAAAAGGTATGGGGAGAACTCAAGGACCACCCCAAGATGAGGGATATTGATTTTACTGATCCATGGAATGACATCCTGGCGATAGCCGTGCAGCTGGAAGACCATCTCAACCACCTGTCCGTTCACTGTGGGGGCGTAGTCATAGTGCCTGATGAGATAAGACGCTACTGCCCTGTTGAGATATCTGCCAACGGTGCTCAGGTGCTCCAGTGGGAAAAGGACTCTGTGGAGGATGCCGGGCTTGTAAAGATAGACATCCTCGGGAACAGGAGCCTTGCCGTGATAAGGGACAGTATTCATCTTGTGGAGAAAAACCATGGAGTAAAAATAGATTATGCCGGCTGGAATCCTGTTGATGATCTTGATACGGTAAAGATTTTTTATCACGGAGACACGTTCGGGGTATTCTATTTTGAAAGTCCTGCCACGAGACAGGTTCTTACAAAGGTCACAAGCGGAATTGCCTTTGAAGATTACATCAAAATGGACCACTTTCATCTTAATGTGGTTGTGACATCCATTATAAGGCCTGCATCCAACCAGAGCATAAGAACATGGGTTTCCAGGCTCCATGGCAAGTCATGGGACGATGTTCATCCTCTTTTAATGCCGGTCCTTGAGGAGACACTGGGGGTAATGGTTTTTCAGGAGCAGTTGAGCCAGGCCGCAATACATATGGGAGGTTTTGACGCTGCCGAGGCCGACATGCTCAGGAAGGTAGTCAGTAAAAAAAACAGGGAAAAAAAGCTCAGGGACTTTCACGACAGATTTATCCTGGGGGCGTCACAAAAGGGAGTAAAAAGGGAGACAATAGACAATGTATGGGAAATGATGATGGGCTTTGACGGATACAGTTTCTGCAAACCACATTCGGCCAGTTACACCATGGTCGCATATAAGTCCGCCTGGTTAAGAGCCCATTATCCTGCCGAGTTCATGGCATCTGTTATTTCAAACGGTGGAGGTTACTATTCCACTTACGGATATATATCCGAAGCAAGACGTATGGGATTAACAGCGCTTCCTCCTGATATAAACCTCAGCGAGATAAAATATACAGGAAAGGATAAAAGCATAAGGATAGGCCTTATGCAGTTGAAGGAACTCTCTATTGAGGCCAGGGATTCCATTATCTATGAGCGGGATAAAAACGGTCCGTTTATTTCCGTCGAAGATTTCCTGAAACGAATGTCAGGCAGCATTCATCTGCAGGATGCGAGGGTACTCATAAAAACCGGGTGTCTTGACAGTATAAGCAGCGGCATCAACAGGCCTGGTCTTATCTGGAGGGCGCTTGAGTTTTTTAATAAAAAAGAAGAGGCGGCAAAGGCGCCTACACTCTTTGATTACGGAAAAAAAACGGCTTTAACGAGTATGCAGGTATTAAGCAGAGAAGATTACTCAAAATCTACCATGCTCAAACATGAATCCGAGATACTGGGGTTTGTTCTTACGGTACACCCTCTTGAACTCTATGAAGGCCTTCTAAAAAAAATAAAATACGTGCAGGCAAAAGAGCTTTCAAAATACATTGGTAAACATGTAACCATGGTCGGATGGCTTGTAACAGGTAAAACAGTGAGAACCAGGGAAGGGGACCAGATGAAGTTTGTTACATTTGAAGATACTACAGGGATTTATGAAACCGTGTTTTTCCCAAAAATATATAACAATTACTGCCATATGCTCAACGCGGCAAGGCCATATATGCTTAAAGGAAAGGTGGACATGGATTTCGGGTCGATAAATGTAAATGTCCAGTGGCTGGGATTTCTGGACAGGTATAAAAACTGAATTTTACAGTTATTCGAATTGGCTATTTTATAATGGCATACTTCATGCATAATTATACTTGCTATTGTTGTTTTCAGCCATGTTCGTGCTCAACTTACTTTAAACAATTAGATCATGATAGAAAACTCTGCAGGTTCAACAACATTAGAAAGCTGGGATTGTCTTGATAATGTTTATTCCGGTATATTTGTAATAAACAGGGAATTCAAGATCCTGAAAGCAAATAAATACAGCATGTCAGCGCTGGGTGATGTCATTGAAGATATTCATCCGGAAGACACATGCTATAAAGTTCTTTTCGGCAAATCAGCAAGATGTGATGACTGTCCTCTTCAATTAGAAAATGATCAGGATTCCTTTGAAAGATCATTTGTCCTTAATAAAAACGGATCCGGCATTTATCTGAAAGAGACAATAACTCCCGATAATAAAGCCATATTTTTGACGTTTCAGGACAATATAAATGAAGTTTTCCTGCAAAAGGAGATAGATTCAATAAAAAATGAAATTGTTGCCAAAAACATTCTCCTTAACAGGCATCGAAAGGGTACTGACGAGAACAAGGAATTAGAGCAGTTAATAGATAATCTTCCTGAGGCACTTGTAACTGTTGATAATTCCATGAATGTCAGGATAATCAATTCAAAGGCGAAACTGGAGTTTCCTGTAATCAATGCCAGGAAGTGTTATGAACTTTTTGGTAGTAGCAAACCCTGTGAGTCATGCCCAGTTAAAAACAGTGTATCAGGGGCTCAGGACCTGAAAACAAGTCATGTCATTGAAGGCAAATTCTTTACAGAGATAATCAATGGTTTTAAAGATGGAGAAGGCGGCCTGCTTCTTTTCAGGGACAATACACGTCAGATCGACCTGATTGAAAAAATAAGAAGTCAGAATGAGACGATTAACCGGAAAAATGATATCCTGTCAACCCTTGTCAAACTCGAAGCCAGGATGCAGGAGAATAAAAACATTGAAAGTGTTCTTGAGTCTTTTATTGACCTGTTTCTTCCGCTCTATAAGTCAGAATCCATTGTATTAATCGTTAATGATATCAGGGCCGGGAGTGTATGGTTTTCTCTCAGCAGAGGGGTAAATGATAGCAAAGTGGATATACTTACTCAGGCTTATTTTTCCAGAGACATCCATACTATTAACCCTAACTCAATACCTGAAGAGGCCCTGCCATGGCCGGATACCTGTCAGATAAATCTTATCGGAAGAACGGACAAACTTGTGGGTATGGTTTTTTTGGAAGGAAAAGGAGCAGAGGATGGAGCGGAAATTATTGATCTGTTTAAGGATCCTTTATCTGGATATATCCATAACATGATCCTGATAAGACTTCTTAAAGAAAGAGCTGATACTGATTCATTAACCAGTCTTTTTAATCGAAGGTATCTCCAGAGAGTCATGGAACAGGAAAAAAATAATTTTGAAAAATATGGCATCAACTATTCTATAGCCGTTGTTGATATAAACGGTTTAAAAAATATCAATGACAGCTATGGTCACGAAGCCGGTGATGAAATTATACTGGCCGTAGCAAGAAACCTTAAAAACTCTACCCGGGCTACAGATGTTGTTGCCCGGACCGGCGGAGATGAGTTTGTTGCGCTTCTGACAAACACTGATGAACAAGGCGCTCAGAAATATCTGAATAAACTTAATAATGGAATTTTTAAAAATTTATTTATCGAACTGGATAATAAGCAAAAGCTCCATGTGACTATTAGTGCCGGCATAGCAGCTTCCGATACCTGCCTGCCCGATGAACTGTTAAAGAAGGCGGACGATCTCATGTATAAAAACAAAAGAGAGTTCTATAATAGTAAGGCAGGTTTACCGGTTCGGGAAAAAGTTATAACACCTTTAAAGAGACTAACTGCAATATGACAGATGTCTCACTATTGGAGAAAAAAATGCCAGATGAAAACCATATTAACAAAAGCATTGAATTACTTTTAGCCGCTACAGAATCTTTATTAATGGGAAATTATGAAGAGGCAAAGGTAGAAGTTGATTCAGAAGGGCTTATCTCAAACCTTGCTCAAAAGATAAATACCATGATCATAAATATGAAAACCATTGAGATCCCTCTGTTAAGCGCCGGAGAACAGGCACCAAACGCGTTGACTCGGGCCGAATCCGTTGTTACTCTTATGGCTCAGTCTACAAACGATGTTTTGAATACATCGGATCAGCTTGTTGAGTCTCTCGATAACCTGGAAGAAATTGTAAATAACAGCGATGACAATGGTGATAATTTACAGAGTTATTTAAAGAATAATCTGGCTGAAATGAAGACAGGAATGTTCAATATCATATCCTCTCAATCATATCATGATGTGGCAAGACAAAAAATGGAAGCCCTGATCGAAGACCTCAATAATATCAGGACCTGGCTTATTGATGCCCTGATAATACTTAATATCAAAAAAGATTCTTCAGAAAGTAATATGCAAAAAACAGTAACACTTCTAAAACAGGTAAAAAACAAGACAATGCCTGAAAATGCGAAGCAGGATCTTGTGGATGATTTGCTTTCCGAGTTTGGATTATGAAAAAATGTTGTGCCTTATCTTTTATTAATTGTTAAGATACAATAAGCTCAAAAAATCATCTTTTTTTTCTAAGAATTCGATAAAATAGTCTCGAATACTTTTTTAACCAGTATATGTAATAATATCCCGGAAATAGGTAATTTATTACATATGAATTTGGTAAGAAATTACATAGTTGGTTGTGTATTGAAACTTAATAGCAACCTACTGATATGTAACACCTTGAATATACAATTTAAATTAAGGTAGTGAGGTTATTTTTTTTGTTTGGTATAATAATTGCTGTTTAATAAAGATATTTTATAAGGAAATTTAAAAATATGGTTACAAAAAAGTTTCTGGGAGGAAACATGAAATTAAAAATGAAAATTTATTTCTTGATCATAGCAGGTTTGCTCCTTATTTCAGTAGATGCTTTTGGCGGGATTTCAACATATACATTTACATCGAATGATCATGTAGGTGATACTAATGATATATATGACCTGGATCATGGGAAATATTATCAATGGGGTATTGACTGGTCGATCCCAGAAGATGAGACAATCACAGCTGCACGTTTAATCTTTGATAATATATATGACACTGTATGGGGATTTAATTTCCTGCACGTTCATCTTCTGGATGATTCTCCTTCAGGCGTTTTTGAGGGAAATGAAGGACCATTTAGGGGATGGTATGATTATTTCGATTCCTTCTGGTATGGAGAAGAAGAAACCAAACTTTTTACAAAGACCCACATCCCATATGGTAAAAAAAATGC
>JASFHE010000510.1:0-5163 GCA_050123415.1 Desulfobacteraceae bacterium
AAAATAATAACGACTCAGATGGCTCGTCTTTAAGATAACTCACACTTTTCTATCTGTTTTTCCAGCCAGAAAAAGTCCAGGTTGTAGGGAGTCTCATCTTTATCGGTAGCGGGTAGGATAATGTATTTATCAGATAATTTGGACAACTTTTTCTGAAAATCCTTTATATCAGTGACCTTTTCGACAGAACTGAAGTCACCTACAACAAAATCAAATTTTTTATTTGCTATAACCGGATCATTAAAGGAAGAAAACTTTATTATCTTAAATTCTTTTCTATAAAGAGCTATTTCAAACAGCTTTCCATAATTTATCTCATGGGGTAGAAAGATCCCAACCTCCTTCCCAGTGGATTTGGGAGTTGTTATCTGAACATGTTCCGGAGGTATTTCCAGTACTTCGATAAACGATCTGAGTTCCTTAAAGACTTCATCAATTATTTTTTCCCATGGAAAACTTTTCGGAAAAGAATTCCATAGAGGCAAGGCTCTTATATCAGCGAGAAAATCACCGCCATTGCCGATCTGAAGGGCTTTTGCCATGTGGTTTGCAACACATATAAGAGAAGTCATGGAAGTGGCAGTGTTGACACTCACCAGTTGAGAATAATGGTGATGTCTTTCAATGGCTTCTACTATCACCGAAGGAAATTCCCATATCTTTGCTAACTTTGAACCTATATAGGCGTGACCCACATCAAACATGGACATCTCTGCATTTCTAATTGGGATACTCTCTGTATTGGCTTTCTGCAATACCCGGTAATATTCATCGTGCATAAAATCATCCAGGATCATTTTACCGATATCATGAAGGAGTCCGGCGATAAAGGCATCTTCCGGGTGTTTGTGCTTTAATTCAGCAGCCAACAACTGGGCACAGATAGCGGTTGTCAGGGAGTGCATCCAGAACCATGTCCTGTTAAAACCAAGGTTTTTATCTTTTTTTGAAAAGAGCTTTAGGACAGAAAAAGACGCAGCGATATTTCGAGTTGATCTCATGCCTATTCTTACTATTGCCAGTTGTATACTTTTGACCGGACCCATACCACCATAGACAGCCGAATTGGCTCTTTTCATAATCATTGCAGCAATCGCAGGATCGGATTTTATCGGTCTCTCAATGTCACTGGTATTTGATGACGGATCATTACATAACTTTATTATTTTGATTACTGAAAAAGGTAAGGCAAGAAGCTTATCTACTTTTTTAACCAGCACTTTGACCTTCTCAAAGGGAGTTTTGGCATTCTCGAAGTCAATTTTAAGCTTTACTCCTTCCGGAAGAGGTTTCCTGCCTGTTTTTATCAGGGCGCTTTCGATTTTATCTGAAAGGATTTCAGGATGTAATGGGCTTACCAGCATATCGATTGCGCCATGTTTTGCTGAATTAATGAGTACTTGACGAGTGGGCGTTTTGGAAATTACCAGTACAGCCGCACCGGCTTTTGAAAGTACCAGACACAGCTTGTAGGGGTCAACCTCGTCATCAGCAAGAGCCAGAAAAACAATATCAGGAATTCCCTGAGTCAGAATCTCCTTTACCTGATTATATGTCTCTGCCCTCTGAAGGGTAAATTCATTTGGTGATAATTGCCTGCTGAGGATCTCAAAAGATTCCGGTATAAGTTTAACAGCCAGGGCGTTAAATTGAAGGCTCATTTTCATTACTTTCCTTAATGCTTTCTATCTAAAATATTCTATTATCAGGAACATTTAGAGAGGAGTAATGGCATCAGCCCAGGAAAATGCTTCAAAGAAGATTCCCGGGAATATTTCATCACTTAGTTTTAATTCCTTTATGAGCTCTGTGAATCTTTCCCATTTGCCTCGTTCATAGCACACAGACAGTTCAAGGAAGTTTTTTAACTCACCTTTTCCTTCAATCAATGCAGATTTTATATTTTCAGAAAGGGGGAGTTTTGACATTATATTTCCCATTGTATCATCAAGAATCGCATCTATTGAAGAAAAAAGTCCCAAAGTAAAAAGCTCGGATGAATTTTTACATGGAGTAACATAACCAGCCAGTAATTCGCAGAATTTTGCCCTTATTATGGAACTCCGTATTAATTCGTCCGGTTTATCATCTGACAGATTATTAAAAATGCAAAAAACATACCTCACTTAATTTTAAAAAAATATAACTTTTAATCGGAAACAATGTTTTGCGGAGAAGCATATCTCTCTGATATAACTAAGCTATTTTAAATTATTATTTTTTTACATTTTGATATGCAGGTTAACTCATGGTAATTAATAAAAATTTATAACCTTAAGCGTCAAATATCTGATATCACGCTTTCTGAAAATCTTGGATATTAAAAATTTCCAGTAGTGTCGTGTCATGCATCAACTGTCATCTCTGTAAATGACTCCTTAAGACAGTACATCGTTGACACGAGTAGGGTATATTTACCATGGCGTGGTTGTTGAATTGTAAAGAGAGATGTGATTTATAAGTTTAAACACAGTCTATGGTATATTTAAAAGACTCACTTACAGTAATAAGAAATATAATAAAAGCTCGTAGATACAGTAATGAATTGACTGCATTCAGGTCTTAATGTATTTTATTGTGAAAATATCAAGTGAGGAGATGAAAGTCATAATAGATATTTTGTGCAAGATTCTGGTAGTAACTCAACTTAATTCAGGAGGTAAAAAGAGATGAAATATGCCAAGTTAACCATTTTATCGGGTGTATTGGTGTCGATTCTGGTTGCCGGAGTTGTTTTCGCGGCCGCTCAGGAGCAGTGGGAGGTATTAATACCCAGGGCGATCAATGGGGTGAAGGTGAGAATGGCAGCCTTCCACAACGAAAATTTTGGTGTCTGGGGCGGAGCCGGAGATGAAGGCGCGCAACATTATACTTTGGACGGCGGCAAGACATGGACCATGGCCAAGACCGGAGGCTGCATGTTCTCCGTTGACATTGTGGATACCAACATAATCTGGCAATCCTGTATCAGTGGCACCAGTTTGACCTTGGACGGCGGGAAAAACTGGAAGGTCATTGCAAAAGATGTCGGCGGTATGGCCAGTATTCTGGCCTTTGCAGATGCAAAGACAGGTTGGGTCGGTTCCGGATCAAAATTCAAGATGACCACTGACGGCGGAGCAACGTGGAATGAACTTACTCTGCCCAAGGATGTCACCGCTGTAGCCGCAATTTCACTCCGCACTCCGAAGGACGGATACCTGATAGGCAAAAATGGTATTCTGTACATTACTGCGGACAATGGTAAGACCTGGAAATCCTGTTCTTTGGGGCTTGAAAATCCTGTTATCCTGGGCTTCGGAAGCGGCGGTTGGATCAATGAGACTCCGCAGGCTGCCGTTCGTTTTATCAATGCCAACAATGGCCTGGTTGTTCTGGGGCTGGACGGCAATACCAATATGATCGCCATGCGCACAGCCAACGGCGGCAAAACCTGGAAAAAGGAAAGCGTGCCAGCCAAGTTGGGAAAACCCTTTATTTCGCGGGATGGCAGATTCCTTACGGTAAGCAAATGGCAGGAAGGACTCACCCTGCTCAAAGCCAAATAAGTGTTCCTTTTATGATCGCAGGTATTATTCAATGGCTTTTCCCTTGTTTTTTACTAAGACAGGATAAAATCTGCGATCATATCCCTTGCATTCTGCACTGGCTGTTTCGCCTTATTCTGGCCGGTATCTTTATATACAGCGGCTATGTCAAATGGGAAAGTCCGCTGCTGTTCGAGGCTGTACTTTATACATATGACCTGTTTCCTAATCCATATGTTCCGGTCATAGCCCAGTATTTTCCCTGGATTGAAATAACACTCGGCCTGCTCCTCCTGATTGGATTCAGACGGAAACTCCGATATCTGGCTGGAGTCTCCACCTTATTACTGCTGTTTTTTATTGTTATTCTCACAATTACCTTTCTTCGCGGTATTGAAGCGGATTGTGGATGCTTCAGCTTCAGCGACCCGATCTCTCCCGGGACCATCGCCCGCGACAGCCTGATGCTCATTCCTGCCTTATATCTATTATTCGCAGGTCCTCTGCTTCGCAGACATCTGAGGAACCCGAATCCGGAATAAAAGAAAGAGGTTCAAACCGGCTTTTCCTGTATTACATAGTGTTACTATAGATATTTCCAGTTTGACACAGCATAATATGCTTATTATGCTCCGCATCGTAAAAAAAGCTCTTTACTAATCCGTTCATAATCAATCCGAACATTACCTGCCTGTATAATATTACAGACATTATGAAACGGGCACAGTAAATTGCACTTTTCAGGAGGTCACGATGAAAAAAATATCACTTTATATCCTTGTTCCCCTTTGTGCTGCAGTCATCCTTTCAGCCCTGTTTCATACTGAAAACTCAAATGCCGCTGACAACCCGGAAATCACCATCGTATACAGCAGTAATGTATTGGGTTATTACCAGCCCTGCGGCTGCAGTGAAGGCGAGCAGCTTGGGGGATTGTTCAAAAAGTCAACATACCTCAATAATTATCGAAAAGAACATGGCGAAGTTGTCATAGTCGATTCCGGTGATCTACTCAATGAAAATGAGGATCTTTCGGAGAAAGTCCGTGAATCGGCAAAACTTAAGGCTGAACTTATCGCACAGATATATAATACAACAGGAATTGATGCAGTAGCTGTCGGTGAACTCGACCTGCTTTTAGGTATTGATTTTCTTAAAGATTTACAGAAAAAATATAATTTCCCTTTCATTTCCGCCAACCTGGTTGACGAGAAGGGCGTACCCTTTTTTAAACCTTATATTATAAAAAAAGTAAATGGCAGGAAGGTCGGTATATTCGGGCTTATAGGTAGCAGTTCCGAAATGGCTTCCAAGATAAACAAGCTTACAGGCGGTAAAGTAAAGGTTCAGGATTCATTAAAAGCCGCAGAGGCAATTATAAAGGAGCTGTCAGGAAAAGTCGATTACACGGTTGCAGTTGCTCATCAACGGACCAACAGGAACTGGGGAATGGCTAAAAGAATAGAGGGAATAGACCTGATTGTCGGAGGCCATGATAAGCTGAAAACAGAGGTGCCAAGCAAGGCAGGCAATACCCTTATAGTACAGGCAGGAGAAAAGGCACAGCACCTTGGGGTTCTGGTGGCGTCAATAAACTCACAAACAGTGAATAACATGCTGGTTCCCCTTGGCGGTA
>JASFHE010000511.1:0-5159 GCA_050123415.1 Desulfobacteraceae bacterium
TGTCTTTTATGACGCTGAAGTACTGTTAGGGACACCACAAAATGACAACCAAACAGAAAGGCCTGTTCGTCTGGTAATCATTCATGCCCCTGCAGTTATATTTGTCAAGCATACTCTTTAAGACCTTATGCATGTCTGTGCCCCTTTTGCTGCATATTTTTTCTTTGAATAAAATTGATCAGCTTTTTGAGTTTTCCCGAAGAATATCTTTCGGCAATATCATCAAGTACATCAGTATTCAAAGACAGTAAATTTTCCATATCAATCCTGAGGTCATTTTCCAGGTAGTCCAGTAATTTCTTTTGAGTTCTGACAGTCGCCCCGCGATCGGAAATAATCTTGTCGGCCAGGGCTTTTTCAGGTGTAGCTATCAGGAAGGCTGTACCATCCTTGAATTCTACCCTGTCCATTCCGGTGCTCAGGGCACGAACAGGTATCTGACGATATGTAAACATGCCTGCCGGAGTTGAGAAATTCCGTGACCTTCCGGAAGAGACGGATGTAACAGCTTCGACCTGCTCAGGTATAAGCCCGTAATACTGCAGGGCATACTCAAGGGAAATATATGAAGGTCCGTAAATCAGGTTTGCAAGTAATTCTTTTGAATAGGGTCTTCTTCTGTATGCTTCACCAAAGATATACAGCCCTTTCTTAATCCTGATAACAATTCCTTTCCTCAAGAGCTGAGTTATTTTTGCACGCGGATTTGAGTATCCTTCAAGACAGTCAATCAGGGTTTGATAATCAAATTCCTCCCCTCCTATCTTTTTTCTCAAGATTTCTATCATAATGCAGTGACCTGTAAATTTTTTATCTATAATAGCAATATTTACATAGTATGTCTACATATATTAGACATACTACGTGTAAACAGGCCATCTTTTCGCTAATCGGGTGATTTGACCCGTTACCACTCAACAATGCCGGAAAGACATAGAAAAAAATCTTCATAGCGTTCTGTTTCTCCGGGAGAATTGCGATAGGTCTTGCACAGATGTATGTCGGCAGTATGGATGAATTTTATGGTCACATTATTTTATTCTCAGCTATTTATTTCAGGATATACCAATGCAGAAATCTATTATTCTTCCATTGAATAGGGGTTTAAAAACTGTCGTTTCCAAAGAAGCTTTTTATCCACTTCACTTAATTCAGCCTCTTCACATACACTTTCCCAGTTCTGTCCGATAGAAGCGATCATACTGCTGAATATTTCACAAGCTTCTTCCTCGGAAAGAAAAAAATTGTGGGCCGTCTCAAGGCATGTTTTGAGACGGCTTAAATTATTATTGCCGGATATCAGCATCGCCTGTGAGGCCTCATTGCCTGTACGCCCCTGAGGACAAATATCATAAGCCGGAGTGAGGGACAGTGAAAAGCCATCCCAGAATGCCGAATGGTTTCTCGCATGGTCATCTGTATTCCCGCACAGGATATTAAAAACGAGCCTGGAAAAAAGTTCCTTTAATGTGTTCTTAGGATCAGTAAAACGATGACGGATAATTTCGGCGAATGTTTCATAGCTTGCATATCTTGCCATCATATCATCCAGGCCAAGAAGAGTCAGGGTTGATACCATAGCCTTTCGAGCCCACTTTCCATTTTTTGATACCCGGTCAAAACGTTCGATTAAAAGCACGTCTTTGTTTGCAGCTCTGGTAAGCCTTACCGGTGCAACATTCAACCCTGCCAGTTCAGCCAGGCGCATGGCTATGAATTCAGATTTAACAATGCTGTACAGGTCCGTGCTCGATGAAAATTTAGCAATATATTTCTTACCCTTGTCTTCAATTAAAGCTTTAGGACGGGCTCCGCCGATAGAGCTGCCATGGAAAAGAGCCTGATCCAGCTCAGGTGTAAGAAGCATACCCTTTTCAACCCGTTCAGCGGATTCAATCAATTCTTCCATGCAAACATTATGAGCAGTACGCGGTACATACTCAGTAGGTGAACGTTGAAAATCAAGAGCCCCGATACGGTCAGAACCGGACTCAAGCAGGTAGGTCAATTCGTCAAGTTCGGCAGTATCCGTACCGGCACCCTTTAAACCAAGTTTTTTATTGATAATTACACGCCGGCCCCAGGCATCCGGTGAAGAATCCCTTATGCAGCCGGGCATGGACAAGCCTTTGGGCAATGGCAGTATTCCGGCCTTTAACGGCAACTCGGGTTCGTATATCGTAATTGCAGGCTTAGTATCACCGGTACGCTCCAGATAACTTTTGCCATAGTTAAAAAGTATATTACCGTTGTCCGCTTCAAGCCGTCCGGCCACAACAGGTTCTGTTTCACCCGGCAGCCATATCCATACAAAAGCTTCGTTTTCCGGCTTAAAAGTCATCGCGCACCGTTTTGATTTTCTTTCGAACTGACTTTGGAAGGAGTATCAGCTTTTCCCTGGTTTGCTGCAGATACCCGGACAATGTGCTTTCATCAGCATCAAACAGCCGGATACCAACAATTGCTGCCACCTCAAAAACCACTCCGATTTCGCATTTCATATTGCCTTTTTCAATCCGCTGGAGCATCCCCCTAGAAATACCGGCCCGGTCAGCTAATTCCTGAGCGGTAATGTTGCGCTCATTTCGGGCTTCACGGATCAAAGCACCGAGCAATTCCACAGCATCATGGCTAAAACGGGAGTATGTACGTGTAATTGATTTTGGCATCTTATTATAGGGCTATATATAACTCATAATAATCTATTATGATCTTTATATGGAATATAATAAGTATATGTTAATAAGCTGTCAAGTGCAAAATTGGAATTGAAAAATGAGGACTTACAAAGATAACTTTTTGAAATTATATCCTCCTTTTCAAATCTGAGAACAGCAATATAAGGCCTGAAAACAAGGCATTTATTAGAGTATATAGCTTAATTCCAATGAGTTAGCTTGGTCCGACTCCAAATTTCGCTAAATTTCAACCAAATTTACAAATTTACTTCTAAGAGCTAAACGGGGATTTGCCCCTTCGCCATATATTAGATTAAAAACATATATTCAATCAGTTATTGACTTATGTTCAATTTATTGCTATGTTCACTAACAATGAACATTAATAATTAATGAACAAAGGCATAAAACATGAAACCTAAAGTTCAGGGACAGGAAATTCTCCGGGAAGCCCTTGAAGCTTTCGAAAAAACAACCGGTTTAGCTGTTGAACTCTACCCGGTTTTAGAAGCAAATGTGTTAGATAAAGAAACGCCTGATGCACATATAGGTATCAAGCTTAATGAGATGGACCTGCATTTTTTTGTGGAAATAAAAGCAACCCTAACAAACGCAACGATAGGACCAATAAGGCAGCTGTTAAAAAGAAAAGATGGAAAGAATATCATAGTAACGAAATATGTTACGCCACAATTAGCTGATAAGCTGAAAGGACAAAATATCCCCTTTATCGATACGGCTGGAAATACATTTATTAAAGAGCCCGATTTATTTCTTTTCATAAAAGGCAATAGAACTGTAATACCCAGAGAAAAAATAAAAACAAGAGCATTCCAGCCAGCAGGGCTTCAGGTCATTTTCACATTGCTCTGTAATCCAAAACTTGAAGATGAGAACTATAGAAAAATTGCAAAGGTCGCGACGGTTGCATTAGGAACTGTTGGATGGGTGATACAGGATTTAAAAAAAATGGGATTTTTAATCGACATGGGCAGGAGAGGACGTCGTTTAATCAATAAAGAGAAACTGTTGACAAAATGGGTTATGACATATCCTGAACAGCTAAGGCCCAAACAATTGATTGGTAAATATAATGCAATAGAGCCTGGCTTTTGGAAAAACCAGGACCTTCCCGGAGAAGCCTTTTGGGGCGGAGAGGTTGCAGCTGCTAAATTGAATAAATATTTAAAGCCCGAAATTGTAACGATTTATACAAATGATGAAGCAGCTCTTAATAAATATGTAATTAAGAACAGGATTCAAAAAAATCCTGAAGGGAAGATTGAAATATTAAAAACATTCTGGAAAAAAGAACAACAAAGGCCGTATCCTGAGCTTGTGCACCCGATATTGATATACACAGATTTACAGGCAACCGGTGACGCGAGGAATATCGAAACAGCGGAGATTATTTATGAGCAGGAACTTGCTGGATTTATCAGGGAAGATTGATCCATTAACAATAGAACTATTTGAGACCATAAAAAACACGGCTGATTCCGGAGGCATTAATTTTTTTGTTGTTGGCGCTTCGGCAAGAGATATGATCTTAGAATATGGTTATGAAATAAAAACAAAACGAGCAACAATGGATATTGATTTGGGAGTACAGGTTGCTGATTGGGGATAATACGAAAAACTTAAACAGGGATTAATTGATACAGCATATTTTGAGCAGGACAGACAGGAACAGAGATTAAAATTTAAAAATATCCTTCTAATCGATATTATTCCCTTTGGAGAGATTGCAGAACCGGAACATAGTTTTACCTGGCCGTCAGAAGATGGAAATAAGATGAACACACTTGGATTCAGTGAATCATATGAAGATGCCATATTGGCGAGATTAAGAGACAGTCCGGAGTTAGAAATAAAACTCACAAATTTAGCAGGACTGGCAATTATGAAAATTATCGCATGGCATGATAATCCTGCACGCGGAAGAGATGCACAGGATCTTCGTTTGATACTTTATAATTATCTTTATGCAGGTAATGAAGAAAGAATCTTTGATGAAGAAAATGATATTTTCGATAAAATAAAAAATGAGCAGGGAGATTATTATAAAAACGCGGGTGCCAGACTGCTCGGGCGGGATATTACGAGAATTGCATTACCTGAATCAAAAAAGAAGATAATAGAAATACTGGAAGAGGAAACTAAAGAAGAAGGGCGTTATAAACTTGTTGAAGAGATGATAGACACTTATTATGAATCGGGGCACGCTTTTGAAGACAATATTGAATTACTTCAACAAATAAAATTTGGAATACTTGACTAAAAAAATTATATGCACCTTTTCACATCTTAGGACAGCAATATAAGGCCTGAAAACAAGGTGTTTATTAGAGTATATCAGTAATTTCCGGTTAAGAACTTGCATGAGAAAAACAAAAAAAATATATAAAATAAAGGTGTTAAATCAAGATTTAGCTTGACATTCCCACCAGGGTGTCGGCGAATTTTTTGTGATACTCAATG
>JASFHE010000512.1:0-5158 GCA_050123415.1 Desulfobacteraceae bacterium
CACAACAATATGGTTCAGTTCCAGTTTACACCTGGAACAGACTGTTATTATATCTTTTGCGACCGGAGTACGGTCAATATCATTTGCTATCATAATTAATCCCGGATAAAAAAAGCATCCTGCCACCGGTGTGTCAGGATGCCTTTATAGTAAGTTAACGTATTTTAAAGCTTGGTTACGTTTTTTGCCGATGGGCCGCGTTGTCCCTGCTCAATTTCCAGGGTTACTTTGTCGCCCTCATCAAGGCTTTTAAAACCATCCATGTTTATGGCTGAATGGTGTACGAATACATCACCACTGCCGTCTTCAAGTTCGATAAAACCGAATCCCTTTTTGTCACTAAACCATTTTACGGTTCCGTTTGCCATAATGACATCCTCCTTTCAAGTTAACGTTACTGTTTCTCAACCTCAGGATGCCATCTGGCGGTGAAACTTTACCCTCAGTACGAAACAAGCCCTCAAAAACAGCAGGGCTCTTAAAATGTAAATAAAACTATAATATTTCCAATATTTAAATTCAAGAAATATTTTTAACTGTAATACCTTCTTCCCATATATATTTTTCGATCTGTCCAAGAAGAGGATGAAGGCTTTCTCTATGAATCGCTGAAATCGCCACGCCTTTATATGTCCGCGAAAGGTTCATTATTTCATCATGTTCCAGTAAATCGGTTTTATTTAGCACGAGTATCAGGGGAACTGATAATAATTCAAGCTCTGAAAGAATCTTTTCGACAATCTTTATCTGTTCCTTCATTCTTGGACTTGATGCGTCAACAACATGCAGAAGCAGGTCAGCGTCATGGAGTTCCTCAAGTGTTGCCTCAAATGCCTTAATGAGATCCTCCGGAAGGTCCCTGATAAACCCTACAGTATCGGTTATAATAACTTCTCTGTCCCTTGGAAACCGGAGTCTCCTGCTGCTTGTGTCCAGGGTGTCAAAAAGCCTGTTGTTAGCACCTATACTGCTTTGTGTAAGATGATTAAGAAGGGTTGATTTACCTGCGTTTGTATAGCCTACAATCGATATAATGGGAAGCCGGTTAATATTTCTCAACCTTCTCCTCTTTTCTCTCTGCATTTTGATTTTTTTTAACTCGTTGTTAAGCCTTGCAATCCTTTCCCTCGCGCGTCTGCGGTTGATCTCGAGTTTTGTCTCTCCTGGACCCCTGCCGCCGATACCTCCGGTGAGTCTTGACATTGCCGTGTTTTTTGTGGCAAGTCTTGGGAGCAGGTATTTTAACTGGGCCAGTTCAACCTGTATCTTGCCTTCCCGGGTAACCGCCCTTATTGAAAAAATATCGAGAATAAGCTGGCTTCTGTCTATTATATTTAATTCGGTGTAATCTGTAAGAAGCTTTACCTGCGTGGGGGTGAGTTCATTATCAAATATAAGAAGTTCAGCGCCTTTCTGGATGCATTTTAAAACCAGTTCGCCTAACCGTCCTTTGCCGATCAAAAAGCGCGGATTGGCCTTTTTGATTCTCTGTGTTACCCTGCCTGCTACCTCCAGGTTGTTGGAGACTGCAAGGGCGTTAAGCTCATCAAGGGATTCTTCAGCCCTGTCACTTGATTGCGTTGTAACGCTAACAAGTATGGCCTTTTCCTTTTTCTGATCTCTTCTCTTTCCGCCAGTCCTTGAGATTTCATCTTCGAGGGATCTTATAAAAACCTCAAAATTGAGATCTATCTGACCGATATCAGAGACCGATGTGACCAGCCAGCCCCTGTTTTGAGGATTTTCAGGGAGGATATGGGCATAATCGATAGCCCCGGGTATCCCTTCGCCATCAACGCGAACAATCGCCATCAGATCCAATCCAAGGAGGGCCATGTCAGTGATATCTTCCTGTGAAATCTCTTCACCGTTCAAATGGGTATGGATACACCTGAGACCGTTCAAACGCCCTGTTCCGGACCGGAACCTGCCAAGGTCAGGAATATGTATACTTTTATTATCCCCTACAATAACACAGGCTATATCACCGCGCCGGGTTATTATCAGGCCTATCTGTCTATTGAGCTCCCGGGAAATGGATGCTGTTTCCCTTATTATCTCCCTGGTGGCGATTTCATGGCGTGATATTTTTCTGTTGTACAGCCTCGAAAGCCTTTTTGACTGGCTTGACTTGAGACCTGTTACGTTGCCCTGAATCTTTTCTATGGCCTAGACCTCTTGCTGATAGTAGTTTTGATCTTCAGTATAGTCCCTGAAACGGGTGAACTCTTTCTGAAACGTAAGTTTAAAAAAACCTGTTGGGCCGTTTCTCTGTTTGGCAATGATAATTTCCGCTATATTCCTGTTTTCGTCGGTTGTCGGGTTATATACCTCGTCCCTGTAAATAAATGCTATTACATCGGCATCCTGTTCAATGGCGCCACTTTCCCTGAGATCCGCGATCTGGGGTCTTTTATTGGGTCGGTCTTCCACCTTCCTGTTGAGCTGCGAAAGGGCTACTACCGGGACATTAAGGTCCTTTGCCAGTGATTTAAGGGAACGGGATATTTCGGATATTTCAATCTGTCTGGACTCTGCGTTTCTTCTTCCCTGGACAAGCTGGATATAGTCTATGATCACCATGCAGAGATCGGTTTTTTTAAGAAGACGCCGGCATTTTGCCTTCATATCAAGGACGCCTATTCCTGAAGTGTCATCAATAAAAAGCGGCAGTTCTGATAATACGCCTGCCGCATGGGTTAGGTTGGTCCAGTCGCTGTCTCTAAGTGTCCCTGTCCTTAATTTAGCTGCGTTTATCTGTGCCTCAAACCCAAGCAGTCTCATCCCCAGCGACATCTTTGACATTTCAAGGGAAAATACTGCAACACCCTTTCCTGTTTTAAGAGCGGCATTATAACCGACATTGAGGGCAAAGGCTGTCTTTCCCATACTGGGTCTTCCTGCTATTATGACCATGTCCGATGGCTGAAGACCTGCAGTATACCTGTCAAAATCTACAAAACCAGTAGTAATGCCTGTTACAAAACCGTCCTCGGCTGATACGCTTTCAAGCTTTTTGAAACTTTCATTGATAACGTTTTCCATGGAAGAAAAACCCTCGCTGATTTTTTCTTCCGCGATATCAAAGACTGCCTGCTCAGCCATATCAAGAAGTTCTTCTGTTGAATTCCAGTTCTGGAGACAGGATTCGCTTATGCTTGAACACTCGGAAAGCAGTTTCCTGCGGACATACCTGTCATGGACAATGTCAGCATGGAACTCTATGCCGGCAGATGTTGAAACAGCCTCAACAAGTGATGTGAGGTATTCTATCCCGCCAGCGTTATCAATCTGGTTTTTTTCTGTGAGGTGCTGTGAAAGGGTAATGAGATCAATAGGCTCATTGTTGTTATACAGGTCAATCATTCCCTGGAAGATCAGCGCATGGGCTTCACGATAAAAGCATTCAGGGTTAAGGATATCCATGATCTGATTCATGGCTTCATTATTGATCAGGACCCCTCCGAGTATTGACTGCTCGGCTTCCATGTTATGGGGCGGAACTTTAACTGCTGAAGGGGCTGCCTTCTCTTTTGCCTGATTCATAATATAGTAATCCCTGGTGAAACTTTATAGAGGAAAAATGTTATTCCTCGGCTGCAACAACAACCTTGATTGTGCCAGTCACTTCAGGATGGAGCTTGATAGAAACTTCGTACTCCCCGAGACTTTTTATAGGCTTATCCAGAACAATCTTTCTGCGTTCAATAGAGATATCGGCTTTTTCCATTGCTTCCGCAATATCCATTGTAGTTACTGATCCGTAAAGTTTGTCCTCTTCACCTGCCTTCTGGGTAATGGTGATCACTTTTTCCCTGATAAGGTCTTTTACCTGTTCAGCGCTTTCTTTTGCCTTCAGTCTGCGTTCATCAATTTTTTTCTTCTGCATCTCCATCATTTTGATGTTCTGCGTGCTGGCTTCAAGGGCGAAACCTTTGGGAATAAGGTAATTTCTGGCATAGCCGTTTGCCACATTAACTGTATCACCTTCGAGACCCAATGAGGCCATTTCTGTTGTTAATATTACTTTCATTGATTTTCCTCCAAAATTAAACTGACAGCCTGAGCCAATATAATGAATTTTAATGTTTTAATCAATTTTTACCCAACTGGCTGCAGGGTTAACTTTTTTTAACATGCTTACTCTGTTGTCCGGGCTTTACTGTGTATTTTTCTAAAATCGATCCATTGATCAAAAAGGCCCATAAGGGCCAGAATCACCAAGGAAAGCAGTTGCAGAATAATAATTAAATAAATTACAAACCGGGTCAATGCAGGTACATTATACTTCTTAAAAAAGAACAGGACTATTGATAATCCTTGAAATATATAGATAACCGGGATGATAATCAGTATATTTGTAGCTGCAACGTCTAAAACTGATATTGATAACAGCTTTGAAAATCCGGCAGCTATCAGTACCCAGACCAGATAATCCGGCGCACTCCACATATCTGCACGACCTAAATCAGGGTATTTGATTCCTTTAATACTGAAAAGCGGTTTGCTTATCACTACATTAAGCCACACAATAAAACCTGTTTCTATTACGACAATAGAAGGTATTATTTTTTTAAACCAATCTATGATTGTCGGCGTAATTTTCTTTAGTCGATCAACCTGTTCAGGCTCTAATCCCCCTTTTTCATACATCTCAATTACAGCGTTCCAGTTTTCCTGCAAATATGCGATTATCGATTCAACAGGGGTTGTCTCTAATGTCATACTTTCAAAGAACATAAAAGCGGACCCTACCAGAAGTATAAGGAGGGTCCCCAAAAAAATAGTAAGAGAATATGAATATTCCCTCCTGAACAATTCGCCCAGTATTAAACCCGCTATCCCTAATTGAAGGCAAAAAAGCATAAGACTTGGTTGCTCCAACAGTTTTGCCACAATTCCGACAGTAAGGAGAGCGGCAAGACAAACCTTGACACCTTCGTTCAGACCCAATTTACTTGAATAATAGAGAAAAGGTAGAGGAGTAAGTAAACTCAGTATTGGTCCGAAAAAGGGGATCCATATAAATGCAAGCAGGATGAAGGTAACAGACCCGGTACACCCCAGTATATTTAAAATAGTCATGTCCCGGTGGTAATACCTTTGTCTTACCTTATTGTTGCGGTTGTATATGGCAGCAATGCTATATTGCGGGCTC
>JASFHE010000513.1:0-5136 GCA_050123415.1 Desulfobacteraceae bacterium
ATGGGGCACTACATTCAGTGTTTAAAAACCTCCACTCAATAATATCAATAGGTTACAAGTGCTTTCATCCACAATTTCCTCTTTTTTATTAGTTTTTTGTCCGGCTGATGGTAAACTTGGGTTAATATACCAGTATCTTGATGAAAGGTCTTTGACCTTTTCCATCAGCAGGATATTGTGACTCTAGGGAATTTTTGCAACAAGTTGTTGCAAATTTGGCAAATTACCCTTTTCAAGGAATTGTGCCACAGGTTGTGGCATTTTTTTTAGTATATCTTTTGATTCATTTAATTTTGCCACAGGTTGTGGCAAAAATGACTCTGCCGGATATTCACGAAAAAACGCAAGCATTCTATTAATATTTCGCTCTGAAAATCCTTTAATTTCCGGAAGTTCATTTTTCAAATCGACAGCCAATCTGGGGATTACTCCTGCTCCCCAGCCTTTTTCCTTCTGTTTTTTATGGATGATTCGTCCGATGTCCCAATACATATTGATCATTTCTGTATTGGCAGAGAGTGAGGCACGAATCTGAGCTTGACGAATTCGTTTTTTAATATCTCCCAGAAGTTGGCTATAAAAGGTTACTTCGAAATTCATAAACAATCTCCCTGAAATTCCAATGAATCAGTGGATCAAGTTCTTTTGGCACTTAAGCAGTACGAATATTTCCAAAATAAAAAGAAAGGACTTTCATACAGAATATATTTGATTATATTCTTCGCATAAATTTTTTTACCACATTCGTTTAAATATTAAAAGACTGCATCTAATAATCAACAGAGAATATTCATTTCAGAAGAGTGTGCCTTTTAACCTTATGAATTCATCTTTAACATTCTTCACATCCATTATATTTTCAATTCCAAACAGTTCCCCGAGTTTCCTGGTGGTCAATACGTCGATCTGATCAAGGATAACCTGTGTAAAAAGAGGGCTCAGCTCCTTGATGGTCCTCTCCCCCAAAGCACTGAATCGTGACTTTATATGGATAACGCAAGATATGTATAAAAGCGTCCTGTTTTATAACAAAGCCAACTAAAATATCTTGGACGATCAGTCGTTCATGTGGATATTGCAATATATTTGCTCCATGTATCACCCTGAAATTATAATACTTTAATCTGTTTTAGTTATTTTACTCAATGATTGAGATATTTTACTCATCGAAACCGAAAGACATCAATTAATCATTTTTTTGATTCTGTTACAAAGGGGGACGCAAAGGGGGACATTCGTGCAGAACGTGCAATACTTTTTTACTACATTGCAAATCTATCAAAAATCTCTTTTTTATAAGAGTTTAATTAAGGAGCAGCTCCTGATCATGTGATTAAAGAAGTTATTTACCCCGAATGTTAAACAATACAAAACGTGTTTATGTTTGACAACTTACTGTTTCCGGGAACTCTTCTGCGGTCCTGACAAAGAACTGTTCGATGTAATCTCCGATTTCGAGGCGTTGTCAAAAAAATAAAAACCATAGATCTGGCCATATATGACCACCTGCGTAAATATGGCCCTTCTTATTCGGCTGCCAGTGATTCCCCTGAATGTTGTTTCAACCGGATTATTCCAATAAATCAATGTGATAGATGATTCAATACCAGGCCCGGGAGCGTGGCATGAATATTGAGTATATTTATAACGAAACTAATAATACCAGAGGAAAACAATGAGCCAATACAACCTGAACCGAATCTTTAACCCGCGCCATGTTGCGGTGGTGGGCGCCAGCGAAAAAGCGGGTACTATCGGCAACGCTTTGATGAAAAATCTTATAAACAGCAGGTTTGCCGGCATTGTGCTGCCCGTCAATCCCAAACATAAAAGCATACAAGGTCTTGCATGCAGCAGATCGGTTTCCGCCCTGGATATGGACGTGGATCTTGCGATTATCGCCACTCCCATTCATGGTGTTGCGGATATTGTGAGTGAATGCGTTGAAAAAAGGATCGGCGGCGCTGTTATTATTTCAGCAGGAGGAAAAGAGGTAGGAAAACAGGGCAGAGAGATAGAAGAAAAAATATATCGGATAGCATATCCCGGCGGGCTTCGTATCGTAGGCCCCAACTGCATGGGAGTAATCCATCCCGGCGCGAACCTCAACGCCAGTTTTGCATCTGAGATGCCCTTAAGCGGAAATCTGGCATTTGTATCCCAGAGCGGCGCCATTTGCTCGACGATTCTTGATATGGCTTTTAAAGAGCGCATAGGTTTCAGCCATTTTGTCAGCATCGGTTCGATGCTGGACCTGGATTTTGGAGATATGATCGATTATCTTGGAAATGATCCATCGACCAGAAGCATTCTATTATATATCGAAAACCTGACGAATTTTCGCAAATTCATGAGCGCCGCGCGTTCCGTGTCGAGGATAAAGCCCATCATCGTTCTTAAATCTGGTCGAAGCCCGGCCGGTGCGAAGGCCGCTGCCTCTCACACGGGAGCCATGGCCGGAGAAGACGCGGTTTATGATGCAGCCTTTAAGCGTGCAGGAATAGTGCGTGTTGACACCATCGAAGAGCTTTTTGACTGTGCGGAATTAATGGCCAAGCAGCCACGGCCAAGCGGTCCCAGACTGGCAATCCTTACCAATGGAGGAGGTCCGGGCGTTATGGCAACAGACACGCTTGCCCGGTATGGTCAGGAACCGGCTCCGCTTGATGATCAAACGCTGAAAGAGTTTGATAGGTTTCTACCGGCCTTCTGGAGCCGTGGCAATCCTATCGATATCCTGGGTGATGCGTCTGCGGAGCGGTTCGGCCTCTCCCTGGATGTCTGTCTAAACTCGAAAAACCTGGACGGTGTTCTGATCATCCTTGCCCCCCAGGCTGTCACTGACCCTGTGAGAGTGGCCGAGACGCTGGCTACAGCTATGAAAGAACGGCAGTATCCGTTGTTTGCATGCTGGATGGGAGGAAAAAGCATTGCCAGGGCTGTTGATATTTTAAATGACGCCGGAATTCCCACCTACGATACACCGGAAAGGGCGGTCAGGGCATTTCTATATATGGCAGAATATTCGCGTAATCTTGAAATGCTTGTGGAGATTCCTCCAAAGACTATCGGTCATATGGCTTTTAACAGGGAAGCAGCCCGCAGGCTGATCACCGGTCAGCAGGAACCGGGATTTGTTTCGGAATCCGACGCCGGAGAAATATTCAAGGCATACGGTCTCCCTGTAATAAGATCAGAAATTGCAAAAACCGAGTTCCAGGCTTCTCAGATCGGTCAGGAAATGGGGTATCCGCTTGTCATGAAGCTTCACTCTGTGGACATCATACACAAAACCGATGCCGGAGGTGTTCAACTGAATTTGCGGAGCGATGAGGATGTTCGGCAGGCCTATAACATGATTATATCATCGGCCAGGCGATATAAACCTGATGCGCACATCAAGGGTGTAATGATTCAGCCCTATTTTGCAAAACCTGATTATGAAATTTTACTGGGAGCAAAGCGTGACCCTAATTTCGGTCCGGTAATTCTGTTTGGTATGGGAGGCATTTACACTGAGGTCTTAAAAGACCGCTCTCTTGGGCTTCCTCCTATGAACAGGCTTCTTGCCCGGCGGATGATGGAAGACACCAAGGCATACACCCTGTTGAAAGGATACCGCAAACGCCCTGCAGCGGATATTGAGTATCTCGAAGAAATGATCATCAGGCTGTCGCAGCTCCTGATCGATTTCCCCGAAATTGCCGAACTGGACATGAATCCCGTCCTGATAAAAGACGGTAAACCCGTTGCAGTGGATGCCCGCATACTTGTTTCACCGCATACAGTGCCATCTTCTCTCCACCTGGTTATCAGCCCGTATCCCCAGGAGGATGAGTCACATATAATAAGCGCTGATGGGCACCGGATTTTTATCCGGCCCGTCAAGCCCGAGGACGCACCGCTTTTCACGGCTTTATTCAGGACGCTTTCACCCACGACGATTTACTATCGTTTCTTCAGCGCGCTAAAGGAACTGAAACCGGAAATGCTTGCCAGATTCACACAGATCGATTACGACCGGGAGATTGCGCTGGTGGCGATTGATGAAGCATCACAAACCGACAATATACTTGGTGTTGCCAGGATAATTGGAGATCCCGACGGCAAGACGGGTGAATTCGCTGTTCTTGTGGGGGATGCCTGGCAGGGCAGAGACATAGGTTCGAATCTGCTGGAAAAATGCCTCTCCATCGCCGAAAAGCAGGGCTTTAAAATAGTACACGGCATCGTGTTACATGAAAATAACAATATGCTGGCACTTGGGAAGAAGCTGGGGTTTGAAATAAAAAACGATCCCGGTTCCGGAAATTATGAACTGGTTATTAGTCTCTAGCAGAAGATATTTTGAAACAACAGGAGATATAGCATGGGTATCACCCTGCCAAAAACAAAAATAATCTGTACCATCGGGCCGGCCAGTGAATCGCCTGAGGTCATTCGAAAATTGATTGCTGGCGGCATGAGCGTTGCCCGTTTGAATTTTTCTCATGGAACTCTTTCCGAACACGAGCAAAAAATAAATATTATCAGAAGGATTGCTAAAGAGATGGATAAACCTGTTGCCATAATACAGGATCTCGGGGGCCCAAAAATCCGGGTGGGGTACATCCCTAACCCGGGGATTCGAATTGAACCCGGACAATATATTATTCTTACCACCAAGAAGGTAGAAGGTTCCAGGCAGCGTATATCCGTTTCTTACCCGCGATTAGGTGAAGAAGTTAAGAAAGGAGACCGTATACTCCTCGCAGATGGCTTTCTGGAACTCAGTGTTCGCTCGGTAAATGGATCTGAAATACACTGTGAGATCATTACGGGCGGAGTACTCACTTCTCACAAAGGGATTAATCTGCCGGCCGGAACTGTTAACCTGCCTTCTATGACTGAAAAAGATCGTGAAGATCTGAATTTTGGCCTGGCTCATGATGTGGATTATGTAGCGCTGTCATTTGTCAGGACCGCGGCAGACATCCGAAACATAAAAGAAATCATCCATCGGAAAAACAGGGATACACCGGTCATCGCCAAGATTGAAAAACATGAGGCTATCGACCATTATGAAGATATCCTGGATGCTGCTGACGCAATCATGGTAGCCCGTGGCGATCTGGGTGTGGAGATACCATTAGAAGA
>JASFHE010000514.1:0-5124 GCA_050123415.1 Desulfobacteraceae bacterium
TCATTCGTGGCTGCAATGATAGACCCTATAAAAAATAATATTGCAATTACCTTTATTCCTTCCTGGATAGGGGTTAATAAAGCCACACATATAATCAGGATCGTCAGGATAAACTGCATTGAATTCATCCATCGTTTCTTTGTCTCGTACTGATCGACTTGTGGTCCCCATAGGAATTTAAGTACCCAGGGCAGACCAAAAAGAGATGTGAGTCCAATACCTTCCAGGCTGACTCCCTGTATCCTGAAAAACATAGAGGAGATGCTTCGGATCAGAATATAAGGGAATCCTTCGGCAAAATAGGTGGTAAAACACCAGATATGAGGATTTTTTAGTGTGTTTTTTTTATCTGTATTCAAAGGTGAACTCATATAAGATTATTTATTTTTAATTTCAATCTAAATACCTTTAAACAAATATATATTCAATCAAATTTTCATAAAATGGTAATAGGCAGCAGAGATGAAGATGGAGTAATGTTTTATTAGCATTTGATTTGCCCTGATTATTTTGATACTAACACTATCTGATGTCAGTCCTAAATAATGGCAGCGAATTAAATTGAATATGCAATTAATATCCTGTAAATTTATTAGGAAACGTAACTTATTAAATTGAAAAGGTAAATATGAAAACAGGTCGAAATGATCTCTGTCCCTGCGGAAGCGGGCTCAAATATAAAAAGTGCTGCCTTAAAAAAGGGCTGTCCGTTTCGGAAGATAAAAAAGATGTCTATTTGAAAAAATACGGCATAAAGATAAAAAGCGAAACCGATATTGCCGCTATTAAAAAAGCAGGCAAACTTGCGGTGGATACACTTGACCTTGTTGAAGAATATATCAAACCGGGTATGAAGACAGACGATATAAACACTATTGTCCACGAATTTACCGTTAAAAGCGGAGCTGTTCCTGCCCCGTTAAACTACAGAGGATATCCCAAAAGTGTATGTATCTCCATCAATGAGGTGGTTTGTCACGGGATCCCCGGTGAAAGAAGGCTTGAAGAGGGAGATATTGTTAACATTGATGTTACTCCTATCCTTAACGGCTATTACGCTGATGCAAACAAGACATATCTTGTGGGCAAGGTATCGCCTGATGCCAGAAAAATCGTCGATGTAGCAAGGGAAAGCCTCAAGGCCGGCATGTCCATGATTATGCCTGATAACACAATCGGCGATATTGGCTGGGCAATACAGCAGTATGCTGAAAAACAGGGTTGCTCTGTTGTAAGGGAGTTTGTTGGTCATGGCGTGGGGATAGATTTTCACGAACCGCCCCAGATCGCCCATTACGGTAAAAAGGGACAGGGGATACAACTGATACCCGGAATGGTGTTTACTGTTGAGCCTATGATAAACCTCGGAAATAAAGAACTGCATATCCTTTCTGACAGATGGACGGCAGTGACTGATGACGGTTCATTATCCGCCCAGTTTGAACAGACATTCCTGGTAACCGAAGACGGTTTTGAAAGCCTTACACCCTTTGATATGGATGCGCCACTGTAACAGGGCCGCAGGGCATGATAGATAGAATACGTTCAAAAGCTTCAGAAATGGGCTTTGCAGGTATTAGTTTTTCAAGACCTGCAAAGCCTTTATTTTTTGATGAGTTCAGGTCATGGATAAATTCTGGCAGAAACGCCGGAATGTCATGGATGGAACGGAATATGGATATAAGGGAAGATTAAATCAAATATTAAAGCTGTTATTTAAGAGATTAAAGAAAACTTAGATATTTTTCAATATCTTCGCCTAAAGCCATATCATCATCATTTTCAAAGATGATGTCTGCAGAATCATTATCTCCGGGCATCCTTTCTCGAATATCTATCTCACATTCAGGGAAGAGCGCTTTCAGGCATTTTATCAGCTTGCTATCGTGATCCGGTCCGCTAGTCAATATGACTATCTTTTCCATATCCATTACCCTTTATTTATTAGAATGCAATTCGCAAGTAGCAGTTTTTCAGTTTGTAATGGAAAACTGCAATTTCTGTGCCTGAATTTAATCTGTAAATTGCCAGGAAAACAAACGGAAAATCAGATAGATACGTTAACTGCAATTGCGGGTATTGAGTGGATTGGTCAAACTGTTGACGTTTTTCAAAGGTGTATGTGTTAAAATTGCAACACCCGTCATTTAAATATCTCTCTTGCAGTTACAAGCCTCATGATCTGGTTTGTTCCTGTATAAATCTGGATCAGTTTTGCGTCCCTCATCATTCTTTCTACAGGATAGTCTTTCATGTAGCCATAACCGCCAAAGACTTGGACTGCGTCTGTTGTTACCTTCATGGCATTATCAGAGGCCATGAATTTTGCTATGGAGCACGATATGGGTATTCGTTTTTTATCATTCTTATCAAGGTCAGTTGCAGCCTGGTAGGTAAGCAGTCTTGATGCCTCAGTGCCTGCCACCATATCTGCAATCATAAACTGGATTGTCTGGAGTGTGGCAATCGGTTTGCCGAATTGTATCCTCTGTTTTGTATAGTTAACTGCCTCGTCGATGGCCCCCTGTGCCAGACCCACTGCCTGTGAAGCTGTAAGCACGCGGCCTATTTCAAAGGCCTTCATCATGCACAGAAAGCCTTCACCTTCTTCACCAAGCCTGTTTTCAAGAGAGATTGTTAGGTCTTCGAAAAAGAGTTGTGTATTTACACATCCCTTCATTCCCATCTTTTTTTCGTTTTTTCCATAGATAATGCCTTTAGTCCCTTTATCTGCAACAAATACGGTAATTCCTCTGGAGTTTTTACCGGGGTCCGTATAGGTGAAAAGGGTCATAAAATCTGCAACAGAACCGTTTGTAATAAAACATTTCTGACCGTTTATCGTGTATTTCCGTTCATTGCGTATGGCCCGGGTTTTCATTGCCTGTATATCAGAACCGGCATCAGGTTCAGTTGCCGCAAAACATGCAATTTTCCCCTGAACTGCCATGGGTAAATATTTTTTCTTTTGTTCGTTATTGCCGAGGTGCATTATAGGGGCTATCCCATCTGCCTGAGATATGAGGATAAGAGCTGCTGCCGCACTTACCTTTGCTACCTCTTCAATAATCATGGAAAAAAGCAGATAATCAGCGCCGATTCCGCCATATTCTTCAGGTACAAGCGGTGCAAGGATGCCATTCTCTGCAAATAATTCAACAAGCTGTACTGGAAATTCACCAGTATCATCTATTTCGGATGCGACCGGTTTGATTTTTTCACGAGTTATTCTTCGAACCGTTTCAAGTATCTGATTCTGTTCGTTATTTAATTTAAACATGTCAGAGTCTGCCTCCATAGTTTATTGAATGCTTTTTTTATAGCATAAAAACTTTTATTTGCAAGACGCTACTATGCTTAGAGTATTGTAAACAGTATCCCTATCTGGTATTTTATTTTTTATGGAGAATATATGAAAAAAATTGGAAGATTCCATTTAATAACAGAGACATTTCTTCAGGATAGATACTCTCATGTTGAACTGACAGCCATGGCCCTTGCAGGTGGCGCGGATACAATACAGTTTCGTTCCAAATCAGGTTCGACAAGAGAAATGATTGATTCTGCAATGCAAATGAAAGCCCTGTGTAAAGAGGCCGGAGTACCCCTGATAATCAATGATAGAGTCGATATAGCGTTGGCTGTTGACGCAGACGGAGTTCATCTGGGCCAGGATGATTTTCCGATACCTCTTGCCCGGAAACTTCTTGGCCCGGATGCTATAATCGGCGGATCAGCAGGAGATATGGAGGAAGCGCAAAAATGTCTGGCTGACGGGACCGACTATATAGGGTCGGGGCCAGTATATGGTACAGGTTCAAAACCGGATGCAGGTCCTGCGACGGGTGTTGAAAATATCAGAAAGATTGCAGGGCGGATTCCTCTGCCCGTTATAGCAATTGGCGGTGTAACGGCCCCTGATATCAATGAATTACTGGATGCAGGGGCATTTGGTGTTGCTGTAATTTCCGCAGTTTGTCTTGATGATGATCCTGAAGCGGCAGCTAGAAGGTTTCGAATCGAACTGGAGAATTATGGCCAAAAATAATACGGGATTAAAGGTATCGGATATCGGTGAATTAGCGTTGATAGAACGTATCCAAAAGATTATCAACAACACCGGTCATAGCCCCGGTTTACTTGTTCACGGGATCGGTGATGATACAGCGGTCTTTAAACCTCCTGAACCGGGGTATGAGATGCTTGTTACCTGTGACACAATGGTTGAAGGTCATCATTACCTTAGGGAATATATTACTCCCATGGAAATCGGCAGGCGCGCCATGGTGATGAATATAAGTGACATCGGCGCCATGGGAGGAATTCCGCTTTATGCGCTTGTTACGCTTGGACTCACATCAACTGAACAGGTCAGTGACATCGAAGAGATATACAGGGGTTTTATTAAAGAGCTGGGACCTTTCGGGGCAGCCATAATTGGCGGTAATATTTCCAAAATTGAAGGGAGTCCATTTATTGATATTACCCTTATAGGATCGGTAAAAAAGGATTTTAAGGTCCTGCGTTCGGGAGCCAGACCCGGAGATGCTGTTATGGTTACAGGCTGCCCCGGTAAGTCCGCGGCCGGGTACTGGATTATTTCCAATAAAATCCCCGGAAAGGAACAGTACAAACCACTTTTTGATTCTTATATAAGACCGCAGCACAGAGCCAAGGAAGGGCATGCCCTTGCAATGTCCGGTAAAATTACATCCATGATTGATATCAGTGACGGATTATCCGGTGACCTTTCTCATATATGTGAGAATAGTAACGTCGGTGTTCAGATAAAGGAAGAGATGTTACCAGTTTGTGACGCGTTCGATGATGTATCAAAACTTTCCGGAAAAAGAAAAGAAGATTTTATCCTTGGGGAAAGTGATGATTATGAACTGTTGTTTACATGCGCTCCTGAGAGTATCCAGGCAGTAAAATCAATTCTTTCGGAATTTGACTGTCCTGTAACTCGTATCGGCGATATTGTTAATCAAGAGCGTGGCATGACTCTTATCACGAAAGACAGTGAACAAAATGTTTTGTTAAAAAAGGGTTGGGATCATTTTAGGAGATAATATGGGCATCCAGCTCCACGCCCAACTTCTTACTAATAATTAAAAGAAGAGA
>JASFHE010000515.1:0-5106 GCA_050123415.1 Desulfobacteraceae bacterium
GGAAGTTGCAAGTACCATAAACAAACAGATGTTCGGTAAAGTTGATCACTGGATAAATATCATAGGGCCTACAAACGTACCCACAAAGGCAGTTAATATTGAGCCCATGGATGACAATTATTTTGAGCTTGAAGGGAACAAAATTGAGATTATGCCCAGGATCATGGGTGACCTTAAATACAATACCGTTGTATGGGTTCCTTCAATAAAGCTTCTTTACGGAAGCGATGTACTTTTTAATGAGTCACATCCTTTTACCTGTGAGATTACTGCCGAAGAAAGAAAACAGTGGCTTGCTGATGTTGAAATGCTCGAAAAACTGGGCGCCGAAACAGTTATTCCCGGACACCAGAAACCGGGAATGCCCTTTGACGCATCATGTTTTGAATATATGAAGAATTACCTTAAATACACAGAGGAGGAACTCGCCAATACGGAAACAACAGGTGATTTCTTTCTTAACATGGCACTTCATTTCCCCGGATCAAACCTGGTGTTCCTCAGCAATGAGATGAATGCGGCAGTATTCAAGGGCGGAAGAGACTGGGAATGGAGAGATGAGGATCTGGATTAAAAAGTTCAGAAACTTTTATTTTTGAACTTAGGCTATCAGCCTTCAGCCTTCAGCTTTCAGCAAAAGGATTTTAAAATAGTGCTTTAGCTGACCGCTGATAGCTGACCGCTGATAGCTGCTTTCAGTAACTACTCCCTTTTTTCCTCTTCTTCCAGCTCAATCATCAAATCATGATCACTTACAGGTCTTTCAAGATTGAATACAACTTTTCTTATTTTACCGTTGTATATAAAGTATCCCTTTGACCTGTGTGAAGAAACAATTGGAGAGGTCGCGTACCTGCCTATTGCAAATCCGCATGATGCCGCAAAAAGAGGGTAGGTTGAGATATCAATACTGTTTGAACATGGTTCTCCATCTATGATAAGGCGGCATACACCCTGATCTGGGGCTGTTTGCACAAAATCTACAGTCAGCGAGTGTCTGCCATCTGAAAGCTCTTTTTCGGATTTTACATGATAATGGGACACATTAAGATAATTGTAGTGAAAATGCAGCCTGTTGTTTTCAATATACATGGAATATCCGCTGACATTCACGCCTGCAGATACAAGTACCCCTTCATTTACGGTGTTGTGGTCCATGTAGGCCGTAATTGTAAAAGACTTGTTTGCAATTCTCGGTGCGCCTCCACCGGGCAGTTTCTGGGGATAATAGACATATCTGGTTTTTTCTTCGGAAGGCGGAAAGCGCAGCATCTTGTTGAAATCAAATCCGTTTTTCTTTTTATAATAACTTTCCAGCATGGGAAGTACACCGAATTTGCGGGCCTCTCTCCACCAGAGGGCAATCATTTCCTTTAATCTTTCAGGATATCTCTCTGCCAGATCATTTGATTCGGAAAAATCCTTGCTTGTGTTATAAAGCTCCCATTTGTCTTCATCAAAACTGTTCGATTCAACATGATTGGTTACGGCTTTCCATCCGTCGGCCCATATCCCGCGGTTACCCAGCATTTCGTAATACTGAACATGTCTTTTTCCGGAGGCCCCGGGGTTATCAAATGTGTATGACATGCTTACACCCGGCTTCGGCTCCTGTTTTACACCCTTAATCTGATCAGGCTGTTCAATATTACAGATATCAAGAACCGTGGCATTAATGTCAATTACATGGTGATACTGGTTTCTTATTGCACCTCTATCCTTTATTTTATTCGGGTAGCTTATTATAAGGGGGACCTTTACACCGCCTGCATGAACCCAGGTTTTATACCATTTAAGCGGGGTATTGCCTGCCCAAGCCCAGCCGGGCGGATAATTATTACTTGCCTCCGGAGACCCAAGAAGTTCATATTCTTCATCTGTTGCCAGGTCAGGCCATTTCATTGACAGCAAGTGATAATATTCGTTAAAACTGCCGTTTGGTCCGCCTTCTCCTGACGCGCCATTGTCCGAGAGCAGGACTATAAGCGTATTATCGTACTGACCGATCTCTTTAAGGTAATCCAGAAGGCGGCCTATCTGGTCATCCGTGTGTGTGAGATAGCCTGCGAATGTTTCCATGTACCTTGCAAATACCTTCTTTTCCCGGCTGGATAGATCTTCCCATGCAGGCGCCATCCTGTTTCGTTCGGTCAGCACAGTATCTTCAGGAACAAGACCTATCTTTTTTTGGTTTTCAAATACCTTTTCACGATAGATATCCCAGCCTTCATCAAATGCTCCTTTATATTTATCGATATATTCTCTGGGAGCATGATGAGGCCCATGCATGGCCCCGAATGCCAGGTAACAGAAAAAGGGTTTTTCAGGCGAGCATGATTTCTGGTCACCAATGCAGGTGATGGTTTTTTCGATAAGGTCCTCACTCAAATGATAACCTTCTTCAGGCAGTTTTGGAGGATCGATAAACTGGTTGTCCTGAACCAGAGCCGGGTGGAACTGGCTTGTGGCTGCATTGAGAAATCCGTAATATTTCTCAAATCCTCTTCCTAACGGCCACTGGGTGAATGGTCCGGCCCCTTCCATGTCCTTTTGTTTACAAAGATGCCATTTCCCCACGGCAAAGGTGGAATAACCGTTTTCCAGCAGGGTTTCGCTTATATAACCGTATTTGTGATCTAGGCTACCTGAAAGGGAAGGAACGCCCAGGTCGTAATTTGAAAGAAATCCGAGACCTACTGTATGATTATTACATCCGGTAAGGAGGCTGGCCCTGGTTGGTGAACACATGGCATTTACATGAAAATCTCTGTATCGCAGCCCGTCGGCAGCGATGGAATCGATGTTAGGGGTATTCACAAGTGATCCATAACATCCAAGATGTGAATAACCGGTATCATCGAGGATAATATATACGATATTCGGTGCGCCTTCCGGAGCCTTTTTTTCTTCTTCCCAGTAAGGAGTGGAATCTATATAACTTGTCTTTATTACTCCCTTAAAACTATTGTCTGACATAAAAAATCTCCTTAGATTGAACTGCTATGCTAATGAACTCGTTAGAGTGGTTATATTCGAAAAAAGATAACTTAGTAAATAATTGTTATAACTGCCAGTTAAAAAATAAATCTATCATAAAAGTCCCTTGTAATGGCAAGCAGCTCGGCTGGTAAAATTTCTTCTACCTTTTTATAAATATCCTCCGGAACCGGCCCATAAAATGCCTCTGCAATTCCCCCTGCAATACAGGCCAGGGTATCACTGTCACCGCCTAGAGATACTGCGTTACGTATTGTGTCTTCATATGATTCTGAATCCAGGAAGGAGATAATTGCCTCCGGTACGGTTCCCTGACATGAAATATCAAAAGAGTAAACCGGACGGATTTCTTCTACTGTTCTATCGAGATTATAACCAAACCTGTCTTTTATCTTTTCTTTTATATCTTTTTTACTCATGCCCTGTCTGGCCAGGTATACGGAAAGCGCGGTTGCCTGTGCGCCCTTTATACCTTCCGGATGATTGTGTGTTATCTCCGCAGTCATACGTGCCTGTTTAAGGACTTCAGTCTCACTGTTAAATGCAAATCCTACCGGGCTTACACGCATGGCCGATCCATTTCCCCAGCTGTTGTACTGCCCTGAATCTTTTGACAAAAGCCATCGGATAAAAGTTCCGCCATATCCTGCCTTCGGATAACGATTTCCCATTTTTTTTATCGAATCCTTATATGAGGTCTGTGATAAAATCGAGTAGGCTACAGCGATTGTCAGTACAGTGTCGTCAGTGAATCCGGAAGAGGGGCTGAATAGAGGGAAATCCTTTGTATTGATACTGTGATGCTCATAGACAGAGCCAATTATATCTCCGGCTATTGCTCCAATCATTTTATGCCTGAATCCCTTCATGAAAGGGCACAGGGCACTGTGCCCCTACAATAATATGCAACATAATGACCAATATGAATAATTCGCGGCTGGCATTACATCCGGTGTAAGATATGGTCGGTATAAAAAAAGGCTGAATAGGCTCGGCAGCAGCCGAACATCTTCAGCCTTATTTATAGTGCAAGTCTTTATGTAAGTGACAGAATTGCCCTTTTTACAAGAGTTCTGGCAATCTGCACCTTAAACTTTGCCGCTTTAAAGAGCGGCTTTGCATCGGCGACTGCTGCTTCACCGGCGGCCTCGGCATCCTTTTCGGATATCTTCTTGATCTTCTTCCCGGAAATCGCGGCTTCTGCCTTTGTCGCGCGGACGGGTGTGGGGCCTACGGCATTAAGGCTGATTCGTGGCTTCTTGCCGCCGATCATCACTGCACAGTTTACAATAGGAAAGTCGATGGATTTCCTGAAGGCGAATTTTATGAATGCACTCTTTGAACCTTTTGGAGGCTCCGGAATCTGTATCTCTTTGATGATCTCATCCGCTTTAAGGACTGTATTACCGGATTTTTTAACATCAAAGAAATTTTCTGCCTCTATTGTCCTTTGGTCGGTAACCACCTTTGCATTCAGTGCTATAAGGGCAGGGGCCGTGTCGCTCGGATTCACGGCAATACATCCGCCTTTTGCTCCGAATATGGAATGATAACGGTTGTCGCCGCTCATTGCATAGCACTTGCTGCCGCCTTTACGTTTGCAGTCAAAGCGGTTTTCCGGTTTGCGAAAATACCAGCAGCGATGCAGCTGTGCTATATTACCGCCAATAGTCCCCATTTCACGCACATGGGGAGTAGCTACCCTTGAAGCCGCCTGAGACAGTGCAGTGTATTTCTTTTGTACGGTTGAATCGGCCGCAATATCAGCCAGACGGGTTGCTGCACCTATCTTGAGCATACGGCCCTGTTCCTTGATGTAATCAAGACCCGGGACAGTCTTGAGATTGATCAATGTCAAAGGGTAGTCACGGAGGATGTTGTCCTTAAGTGTTCCAAGGAGATCGGTGCCTCCGGCAATAAGGGTCGTTTTTCCGTCTGAAAGGGCAGTCTTGATCTCCGCCAATGATGTCGCGTTTACATGATTAAATGGTCTCATATTTTTCCTCCTATGCCTCTCCCTTTACTATGGGAGCAGCTTCCATTATGGCTGTTGGATGACGGTTATATGTACCGCAACAACAGATATTACCTGCCAGTGCCTGTTTGCAG
>JASFHE010000516.1:0-5087 GCA_050123415.1 Desulfobacteraceae bacterium
ACATATTGTAGACTACCGGCAGTACATACATTGTAAGAATCCCTGATACAAGTATGCCGCCAACTGATGCAGCTCCGCATGCCTGTCTCATTTCGGAACCTATCCCCGAACCTACTGCCAGCGGAAGCATACCGAGTACTGCTGCAAGAGTAATCATAACAATAGGTCTGAAACGGTCACATGCTGCCTGGACCATAGCCTGATGCCTGGGGATGCCTTCATTGACAAGGACGTTGAGCCTGTCCATGATTAGGATCGCATTGTTTACAACTATACCTATGAGCATAACTCCTCCCATAAGGGCGAACATCTCTATACTTTTACCGGCCATAAAAAGACCGTAAAAGATGCCTATAAGAGCAAGAGGAATCGTTACAAGGATAATAAAAGGCTGTTTGAAAGACTCCATGATTGCTGCAAGTGTAAGGAAGACCAGTACCATCGCGATCATGGCTGCTTCTCCCATTTCGGACTGCGCCTCTGACATTACCTCGTACATGCCGCCAAAGGTAAAACTGTAACCCGGCATGAGCCCGCCTTTTTCATTGAGTGCTTCTGTTATCATATTTACTGCTGTGCCAAGAGGCAGGTCTTCATCAAGATTGGCAAAAAGTTTTGATATCCTGAGCTTGTCGTTCCTGATAATCTGAACCGGTGCTGTTGTTTCTTCAACATATGCCAGGTTTTCAAGAAGAACAGGTGCCCCGTTTCCAGGGAGAAGGGTGTTTGCAATTTGTTCTTTACCCTCGGTTTCTGCCATTTTTACAACAATGTCATAGTTTCTTGCATTACGTTTGTATGTACCGGCTTCCAGACCTTCGATATTCCCTCTCATTAAGATGCCAAGACCGGTTACTGGCGCACCGACATCTGCCATTACTTCCCTGTTCGGCTTGATCCTTATTTCCGGTTTTCCTATTCTTACACTGGTGTCGATATCGATTATCCCGTCAAACTCCATCGTTAGTTCTTTTGCCTTGAGGGCAAGGTTGTCAAGAATATCCAGATCCTCTCCGGATATTTCAAGCTCAATACCGGAACTCTGTCCTCCGGTTATAGTCGGAATACTGGCTGCTATAATAGCGTCGGGTACATCTGCCAGGCGGTATCGGATTTCGGTTAACAGGTCATGAATAGATTCATCCCTGTCTGTTTTATCATTGAATTTGAGTAATACCTGTGCAAGGTTTACACCTTCTGATGCCTGACCTATCATACCCTCGGTTTTTCCAACAGTCATGAGAACGTGCTTAAGGTTGGGAAGGTCCTTTAATTTTTCCACACTTTCATCAAGGCGTTCTCTTGTATGGCTAAGGCTGTACCATGTCGGGTACTCCAGTTTTACAAAAATGTCTCCTCTGTCCGATTCGCTGACAAATCCGAATCCCAGTTTTGATGCAATAATAAAGGAACTGAAAAAGAGAAACACTGTAAAAAGTATTACCCCTGCTCCTGCAAATTTGTGTCTTTCCAGAAAAAGCAAAGCTTTGCCGTAACCTGCTATTATTTTATCAAAAAAACTGTTCCAGCCCTTTTCCATTTTTGCAAGGCGCGAGTTTGAGTTGGCATCCTTCGGCTTTAAAATAATTGAACAGAGCAGGGGAGTAAGTGTAAAGGATATAAAAAGCGAAACAACTGTCATTATTACCATTGAAAGGGCAAATGATTTTATGAATACACCGACCATACCTCCCATTATGGACAAGGGAAAAAGTACTACTACATTTGTCCCTGCACTTGCAAGAACCGCTATAAATGTCTCATTTGCCCCGAGCCGTGCGGAGGCCTTCGGATCACCTGTTTTGTCGAGCCTTGTTGAAATTGCCTCAAGCACGACAATGGAGTTTGTAACCAGAACACCGACCGAAAGACCTATTGAAAGCAGTGTAAGGGTATTAAATGTGAACCCCATAAAGTATATAAAGAACAGACCAATAATAATTGTAAGGGGCATGGTTATGGAAACAACAAGAAGCGCCCTGAAATTATAGAGAAACACAAAAAGAATCAGTGCTGTCAGTATTACTCCCTGTATTACGTTTGTCCATGCGCTGCTCATTGTTGCGCCGATGAATGTTCCGTCATCGGTTATCCATATAAGTTCCATTCCTCCGGGAAGATTTTCCCGGATGTTATCCATGGCTGCCTTTACACCGTTTACAACATTTACTGCGTTTGCATCGGCTTTTTTAACAACCTTGATGGCGACACACTGTCTTCCGTCAACAACCGCCATCTGCCTGAGTTCCTCGGTACTCATTTCAACATGGCCGACGTCTTTTATATAGCATCTCTGTCCGTCCGCATTGCTGACTTCAAGGTAATTGAGGTCTTCTACGTTGGTATAATCCGCATCATACTTAACAGAGTATTCCATGCCATTGCTTCTGATCCTGCCTGATGGAATAATGCCCACTCCCTGGCTTATTGCCTGAACAACATCGGTGCTTGTAAGGCCTCTTGCCGCCATTTTATCCCTGTCCAGAATAACATGGACTTCCCTTTCAGCCCCGCCGACAAGTGTAACATCTGCAACACCTGATATAACCGTAATACGGTCGCGCAGGCTGTTGTCAGCATAATCATAGAGATCATCAACCGGCATGTCCCCGGTTAATGCCATCTGGATAATGGGTGTGGCATTGATGTCATACTTGAGTATCTTAGGGTCCTCGGCGTCTTCCGGAAAGTCAGTTCTTATGAGGTCAAGTTTTTCACGAACATCTGTTGCTGCAATATCCACATCAACATCCAGCGTGAATTCAAGCATTGTCTGGGCAACATTTTCCATACATGTGGATGTCACATGCTTAAGCCCGTCAAGGGTTACCATCTGATCTTCTATGGGTTTTGCAATATCGGATTCTATTTCAGACGGGCTTGCTCCTGGATAAACAGTAGTAATTGTAATATAAGGCATATCAGCTCTGGGCATAAGCTCCAGGCCGATCTTTCTGGCTGCATTGAAACCCAGAATAGTAAGGGCAATTATAAGGCATCCCATTGCAACAGGTCTTCTAATGGAGGCATCCGAAAGAAACATAGTCTATTCCCCCTTAAGAATTGTTACAGGCACACCATCGGAAAGCCTGTCCTGTCCCATGATAACAATCGGCATATCTTTTTTTACTTCTTTTGAAAGTATTTCAATCCAGCCATCGTTTTCCAGGCCCGTTTTAATATTTATTATTTTTGCTTTCCCTTTATCTACAGTAAACAGGACGGTTTCGTTTACTCTTTTGAGGGCTGCTTCACGTGGGATGCCGATCCCCTCATGTGAATTAAGAATAACATTAATACCCGCAATATCGCCTGAAGTTACGCCTTCCTCCGGATTTTTAATCAGGGCCTTTATCTCAAAATTTCTAAAGCGGCTGTCTATCACAGGACTTTTATATATAATAGCAAGTTCTCCAACATTAACACTTCCTACAGTTACCTTCATTGTTGTTTTGCCTGTAATTACCTTCTGGTAGTAAACTGCCGGGATATAGGCCGATACCTCGAGAACCGAAAGATCGTCTATTTGTACAATTGGTGTGCCAGCTCCGGACATTTCGCCTGGTTCCTGAAATTTTTTACTAACACATCCGCTTATGGGAGATATTCCCATGGAATTTTCGTAGTCTTTCCGGGCCATAATAAGCCTGCCCCGCTCCTGTTCAAGTTCTTTTTCAGCAAGGTCAGCCATAGCCTTTGCCTCATCAAGCGCTGCCCTGGTCTGAATATATCGGGACTCCTGTGATTCAAGGGCATTTTTTGTTACTGCATTGTCATTATTATATAAACGATCGAAACGCTCATAATCTGTCTTTGCCTTATTATAATCCGCTTCGATTCTTTTAACCGTCGCAAGTCTTGCCCGGTAACTGTATTCGGATACTGATACTGACTGTTTTGCTATATCAATAGCCTGTTTTGATTTTACCTTATCGATCTGGAAAAGCCTGGTTTTTCCGGCAACCACGTTATCACCTTCTCTTACAAAGATATTATCTATGACTCCAGGAATACGGGACGAAACAAGAGCGAAATTTCTTGTTTCGATATTTCCGGATGTTTCCACTCTCTCTTCAAATATCATTTGTTTTGAGGCTGTAACAACGACAGATGTTTTTGGTTCCTGATGTTCCTGTTTGTTATCCGATGCATTGGCGAACTGTCCCGCCAAGAAAACGAGTATTATAAATGCAGTATATATTGTTTTGTTCACTTTTTTATTCCTTTCCTGTTATTCCCATAACGTCTGACATTGTAGCCGCGGCCACCTGGTATCTGTAATCAGCATTTACCATGTTAGACTTGGCCGCTTCATAGCCGCTTACTGCTTCAAGTTTATCAGAGGATGTCATCATGCCTTCCTGCCATAATGACATTACTTCATTCAATCTGCTTTTTGAGAAATCCATATCCAGTTTCATGAGTTTTCTGTTTTCCGATTCACGGTCAAGAGTCTGTTTTGCCTCTATGACCTCAAGTATTATTTTCATGCAGGACTGTTCTCTTTCAAGCATTGCCCTGGATTCTTCCCGTTTTGCCGCCTTGTATTCATAGATGTTTGAAAAGCCGTCCATTATTGTGAGAACCCCTGATACACCATATGTGAAGATATCTCTGTATCTAATGTATGAATCCCTGTTGCTTGTAAAGTCTCCGATCAGTAATATATTTGGTAAAAATGACGATATAGCCTGTTTTATAGCATCTCCTTTTGCCCCGACACTTCTGTCTGCTATCATAAGCTCAGGTCTGTTAAGCATTGCCGTGAGTATCATATCCGGCAGTTCCTCATTATTAATTAAAAGGGAAGGGGGAGGGCCGAGTGTGATATCTGAAAGTGGTGACAGGCCCATTGCTTCAAGAAGTGACGATTGTGCATAAATTTTTTGTCTTTTTATTTCTGCAAGATTATTTTGACGCGCTAAAAGAAAAACCATGGATTCTTCAAGGTCACTTTTAAGGATAAGGCCTTCTGTATATAATGCTTCCATTTCTTTTGAAAGAGCCTTTGCCTGTTTAACAGAAGATTCTACTGCTTCAATATTGGAATCCAGTGAAAGGCAGGAGAGATACAGCGCTGTAACCTA
>JASFHE010000517.1:0-5087 GCA_050123415.1 Desulfobacteraceae bacterium
AGCCATTATCGGCCCAGCATAAAAAGGGCTTAAGTCTTTGTTAGGCCCGCGGGAAGTGGTATCTACTTCAACCCCGCCATAAGGGTTATCTTCAAACTTATTAAGTATATGTATCATACAAAGTCTCCTTGATTTATGTAGCTAATAAATTTGTCAGGAGTTGTGTGAAGTAAATTTCGGAGTATACTGTGGGTTCCGTGTCTTCCTGTGGTGAGAGGGTTAGGCCGATGCGTAGTTTCTTGTAATTTCCGTTCGGTCATACATTATTGGCCTATTGAGGTGATCCATTGCAACTAACGCGCTGATTGTGATCAGACATATTGCTATAAGTTTCTTCATTGTATTAATCTCCTACTCCGGCGGAGGTTCTGTAGTCCAGCCATCATTGAGTGTGTATACCATCTTTTGCCTTGAGTATGCGTATGCCATGCAGTTCCAAGTCCCGCCTTGTTGTTTACCATGCCATAATGCAATTACGTAATCAGAATTATCCACCATCCACTTATTTCGTATTTGCATCTTTGCTGGGCTATAAGGGTCCGGGCTAACTGTAACGACTTCGTCACATTGTTTGAGTATTGACTGCCATCTTGCTACTGAGGCCTGTGGCCATTTACTTGGTTGAGACGGGAATGGTAGTGCCGCGGTAAGCGTTATGTCTAATATTTTGGCGTCGCGGTATGCAATAATACAGTCGGCAACCATGGTATCGAAACCGATGGCCATACCAGTGATAAATTTGTTAACCTCGAATTTGCGGTTATGCTCTACCACGGCTTTGCATAAGAGTTTCCACTCGTTGTGCCATGCGGGAGTTATGTTAGACGCGTTGTAATACTGATTCATAAGTTGTCTTGGACCGGTAAAACATGCGGTTCTCATAATTTGCCCTCTCTCCATAATTTGCTGAATGCTATGTTCGGGTCGTTAATTTCGCCACTAGGCTTCTTACCCTCGACCTCTTCAAAATCGCTGATTTCCCAGAACCAATCATTCTCTTCGACTTGTACGCCCCCTAGTGGGTCAATGAATTTCACTGTCATTACCTCACCTACGGAATACATCATCGGCGGGCTCCAGTGTGAAGGCATCTTTGACGGTGGGAATGCTTTTGCCGCTACCTTCATTCCTACTTTTATATCATTTTCGTTCATTTTTGCTCTTTTGCCTGCTCACATACCATTAAACTCCAACAGGAATTCAGCAGCATCAGTCCTTGTGGCGAATCCGTTCGGCACGAAACCTATCTTTTTTTGTGAGAGACACAGCACCAGCGTCCTTTCTTCATACGGTACACAGTGCCTATGAGTATATCACCAAGGTAAAACACATATGCAAAGTTCATAGCCGTTTTCTTGAATTTATAATCCAGCACTTTGCCGTTCACTACCCTGCTATACACAACTACATTCTCCCATCGTTATAATTCACTAGCGTATGGTCCATACCATAAAGGTTTTCCTTGATGATGTCATAGATAATATTCCAGTCGCCTCCACCTAGCCCTGCCCCTATCATAGGATAAAGTATACGTTTTTCATGGAAGTTTCGTGAGATGAGGTTGAATACGGAATTAACAGCATCATAATCAACGTGTCTTTTCGTTCGTCCATATCCATGCTGTGTGTAAGCATTGACGATTGTTAATTCGAGGTCGACACGTCTTATATTAGCGTTCGGTTTTCGCGCTCTGCTGTAATTGCTTGTTAGCCGTATATTTTTCAACGTCTTGATTAGATAGCACTCTAAAACGCTTTACCTTTGACCCCTCATAATCGGCTGATATATGGCCCCACCCATGTTCATCAGAACCAAACAGCCCATTCAAAATTCCGATAATACCAACGATGAAATAATTATCGCTCAAGCACGCGACCTGTACGGTAGGATGGTCAGCCATCGTCTTATTGCATCCAACTCGGATAGAGCTAAGATTATTAATTGTATCTGGATCGATTGATAGTAAGTCATTCAAAAAATCAACGGTCTCTTGTATTGATACAGATTCTTTTACTGACATAATTCGATTCCTCCATCGGCTAACGTGTTGATCAGGCGCACCGGTAGTTGGGTGTCGCCTGCATTAACTGGTTATGTGTCTCAACGGACACTCAAGGATAGGTGGCTTATCGATTTCAATAGTGGGTTCTTCCCCAATTTCAAAAATATCGTGCCCGCATACCCACCACCAAATATCCCGGCACGAATCTGTCGCCCGATGTTCACAATCGCCACATTTTTCTGGGATAGACATTCTTGTTCCTCACATAACCGTTAAGCTGAGCGGTGGCCGCAAGCAACGCGGCCAATTTTATTCCGCGGGTTACGGTCTGTTGCAAATTTTTGTTATCGTCGCCAATTACCAACTATAAAGTTTTCAGCCTTCATTCCATTCCAATCTATAGGATTTCTCCAAATATTTTCTTCTCTCAAATGAATTTTAGATGCTAAATCTTCAAGATGAGGCAATTCTTCTTCTATACTCAAAGATCCTTCTGTTCGATGCATTTTACTAATTAATCGAATAACATCAATCTCGTCAATGTCTTTAACTTCTCCAGGCAATGGATGTTCTTCTAAAAAGGCTGCGTGATATGTATTTTTAGTAACATCATGTAAAATACGTATCACATCTAAAGGTCCACCAGTATAATATGTTTTATCTTCACTTTCAAAAAGCATCCCAAATCCTCCCTATGGCGCGATAACGATTAAGCTGTGCTGTGCCGTTAGGCATCGGACACCAGCGACTTGTTAGCTTCGATATGCATATCTGTTTATTCCCGCCAAATCGTCTTGCCACCAGCGATATAATCATGTAGAGTTTTTAGACAAAATTGAGTGTATGTAATTCCAATCCAACCGCCCCAAACTCGCCAGAACAATTTACCACCAACACGACTTTTATATTTTCCCGGCCGGTGAAATTTTTTATCAAATTCAATTATTAACACTTCTAATTTAAAGCTCCTTTCTATGTTAAAGGTGGATAACGATTAGTTCACAAGTGGGCGAAGCGAATCTTTGTGAAACGCTTGGTTAGCAAAAACGACCGCCGGGATATTCAGCGATTACTTTTGATTTGCGGTGTTGGTAAACTACGCCACTCCCACCGCACCGTTTACACTCCCTCGGATATTCGCCACCCCATTCAATACCTGCACAACATCCGCAATCCATAACATCCCAAGATGGATATTTTTCATCTGGTTTTGCGGGCCATCTAACTATTTGATTTCCGTCCCAATGTGACATTACAATCCCCCTTTGCTAACGATTAGCTATGCTGCCGGACTTATCCTTCCTTGGTTCCCTTACACAATCTTTCGGACAGGACGAGTGTTTCGGATCATTTGTATCACATGAACGGCACTTACCTTTGTCGCACATAGTTATCTCCTTGTTTTATTAGATCTGTTTATCCAGAAGCTCAGTTTTTCTGATAAAGACATGATAAGTTCATCCGCCCGTTTTAATGGGTACCCAATCTGCTTTAGCACTGACCAAAGTCTCGCAAGCGACAAGCCAATAATTATTATTATTTCCACTAACCATGCACACGGGCCGCAGAACAGAGCTACTATGGCAAATTTCCAGTTTATTTCTACCACTTCCAAGTGATTAACAACGCGCACACCAATGAAACTCCACACTATAATAGCTATAATAAACCCTATTAAGTTAACGTTTGTAATCATTTTCGCTCCTTGGCTACCCAAGTATTCAGTCTGGGCAATACCGATGAAAAACACATTCTTAGTATTTTTGAACCTATGGCTGTTGCCAGTACATATAGTGTACATAGCCATACAATAGGCCCGCAGCCTATGATTATAGCTATAGCCCTCCAGTGTACGACGTCAACTTCTGCATCCATATTGGCCATTATAAATAGGCCAACTACTGACCACATTATTACTGCTGTAGCTATAACAATGCTTATGGCTCCAATAATATCTAGCATTATACACCTCCTACCACCAATTCATTTTTGTTTGTTCTTTGGCGCGTTTGGCTCTTTCGATTCTCGCCACAACTTCGTAAATTTGAACACCTTTATAGTCTATCGTAAACCCCTTGAAGTATTGTGGGTACTCATTAAATTCAATCAACGCACCATTAAGTTTGTACGCAACATTACCACTGCCCGGCCGTCTTTCTTGGCGTTCGCCGATATAGCCCAACTCAGTCGTGAAATAGCGAGTAAACTCAGCCAGCTCATTTATACGTCCGTGAAGATCTTTGTGAAGTTCCTGTGAGTATTTATGTTGTTTGTATATGGTAAATACGACCAGAATAATTACAATTAATACTACTGTGAACTGCCAGTCCATCTAATACCCCCGTTAACCAATTACTAATATAGATACTACCGCCACTACGACTGCCACTATGGTAAGAGCTGACAAAATGTTACGGTAATCATTGCGCAGCATCAGTTCTGCCATCCACCATGCAATCATAGTGAGCATGATACTTACTGGGTTGTTGTCGTCTTTCATTAATACAATTTCCTTGTTTTTATATATTATTCATTAGGTGTGCCATCAACGGTGAGTTCGAAGTGAGGTTTCTTTGAAATTTGATTTTTAAGATGTGTGTTTGTGAGTTTAAATTGGCACTGTGGAACGGGTTCTCACCGTTTGCGATAGTTCCATTGGCTGACCGGTACCACTAGACGGGGATGTATTGGGATCGGGGTCCTAAGTAGTATCAGGTCGATAGCCCCGCTGCGCGCGTATGCGGGGTCTGTAGCCCTGGTTTATGCGGCCGGCTTGTACTCTTTTATAGCCGGGATGAGGGCAAATGTCCGCTTCAGGTGCATCATCGCTGCACCACCACAGTGCCAAACCTTTATTTCGTCATCTTTTTCTGGCCAAATGTATTTGTCGTTCTTCGATACTTTCTAGCCAATCCAGCAAGGAAATCTATCTCCAGTGTAGCTATTGTCATACACTTGCCACACCTCGAATATCCGTCCGCGCCTTCAACAGCCATTTTATGATGGTCATGGCTATTCCACTGGTGATCTCTCCAGAGCGTATACGGAGTATATAAACAAGACGTGTTTCCTGTGTGCTCAGCAA
>JASFHE010000518.1:0-5084 GCA_050123415.1 Desulfobacteraceae bacterium
TGTGCTTCAGTAACAAAGCCTATCAATTCCTGCTCAGTACCGAAGCGCTCATCTGCTGCCATGAAATTCTGTACTCCATAGCCATGATAATTTTATTCCCATTCGTCAGGACAACTGTTCTTTAACACCGGAGACAGCCAGATTGCTTTTATACCCAGTTTTTTGAGACAGGGAAGCTGTGCACGAACACCGGAAAAAGTTCCCCCCTGCCGATACCCGTACCTTTTGTTCCATTGTTTCATAGCCGGTCGGTCCTGATTATTAAATCGATCATTAGAAAGTAGATTGAACAATCCCGCCAGTCGCCCGGTGATGGGAACGGGTAGCGAACCTTCTTTTTATCGCCGTCAATCATGACTTCTCGAAAGCCATTTTCTTTATTTGATTTTTCGGCGTTTTTTATTGTTGAAACAACCTCATGAGACAATATTGATTTAATCATAAATGCCTCCTTTCCAGTTTTATGTGATACTTTTATTTAACACCACCATAATTTGAAAAAGGCCTGTAACCTCAATATCTTCAGATTCTCATCTCCTGAATGTCCCCCTTTTTGGTGACCAGGTGAATTTTTATCTGTATCTCGGATTCCTGTTTATCGTCAACAACAATAAATGTACCTGCCCTGTTTTTTCCCTCGATAAAAGAGCCGTCGTTCCATACATCTATAACTTTTTTTATCAGGCGCTTTTTTCCTCTTTTTATAGCTGCAGTTGTGGTATGGGCAGCCTCGTGGGTGTGACCGAATATGAATACATCCGGTTTCTTCTTTCGAAAGTAATGTAGATACATCTCTATGGCTTCCAGCATTTTTCCGTCAATCGGTTTATTTCTGATTTTACCGATGATATCGAAAAGATCTACAAAGTCACTCAGCTTTTTATGGACCTTGTCAACAAATTCACGGGAATCCTTCATGAAAGAAACAGCATTGGCCAGTACCTGGTATTGAGCCGTATATTTGAAAAAGTTTCTGATAGCCCTGGCCTCATTGCCATTTTGCTGCTGAATGAGAGCTTCGAGCTTCTTGAAAAGCGTCTGTTTTTCATCAAGGTAGTGGCCGTGGGTAACCAGCACCGTGCGTCCTGCCAGATCAAAGACATAATCAGGATATTCTACTACAAAATGATCTCTCATTTTAGGCGGAGCTACGCCACTAATAAAAGGCTTTGGGAAAAAAGCTTCCTTAACCGGGAGATTTTCCGGCACCTTTCCTTTGGAAACAGGTTGAACAAATGCTTCGTCAGTTGAAAGGATGTTCCAGATAATATAATCATGATTTCCAAGGATATAAACAATTCGCCCAACCACAGGTTTTTTCGCTTCCAGAAGGTATGAAAGCCAGTAGCGGAAACCTATCTGTTCAGGCCATTGTCCCGAACCCTTCCTCCCTTCAATTGCACGTGTAAGAGATGCGATATTAGCGTCAAGTATGTCCCCGGCAAATATTATTTCATCTATGGTTCCCAGTTCAGTCAAAAATCGACGCAGACTCGTTGTTACAAGTTTTCGACGTAATGAACATGCAGGATCACCAAAATGCAAATCAGAAAAAATCACTCTTTTTGTCATGATTTCGTATTCCTCCTTTTGAAAAATATCATTCTTTTCATTTGCCTGCTAATTATGCTGTGCAATGTTAAAACCAGAGGACTTATTATAGGAGTAACTTCATTTATATGCTTTTTGATTCTATCTATTTCCGGGAACTGTCACCTTCACGCATTGCACCTTTTCGCCATCAGCTAGGGGCTCCAGGTCAGTCCTCTGCGGTTGTTTGACATTTTGCAAATCCTCTTCCGGAGAATTCCGGTAGCGGCGTTTGTTATACGAAAGCTTGCCCAGCGTTTTCATCAGTTTTGGATAGGGGACCGGATATTCTTTGCCGTGTTCTCCACTGAGAGTGGACACTACCACGTGGGTCCGGTCTGCAGAGAGGATTGATTTCAGGATTTTTTCCTTGCCATCATCCTCAAAGGGACTGCCGTTATGGCTGCCATGGTGACCGACTTTTAACAGGTCCAGGGTCTGCAGTAGCACATTGCTGACTTCCGGGATGTTGAGCATAACGTCCCAGTTGCTGTTGCGGTGATTCTCCTTAACGCCTGTTCCCTTCCACTCGGCATCACCGGTAAAGAGCAGTCGCCTATTGCGCCACTCCAGTAAAAGGACCATGCTTGTATTGTTTTTCAGGCTATTATCCGTCTGGGAAAAGGCGAGCCCCGAATAGAGGAGACAGCTGCGAAGTTGTTTAAAATCCTTTATGCTGATATTGTTTGGTACAGTTGCAGCCGCAACTGCCTTACTCCCGGCCCTAGAGTCCTTATCCTTTGCTTCATCACGTCCCTCCGGTCCTGTTCTGTAGACTTTTGTCCCGAACATGGACCGATCGGAAAATGCGCTGCCGTCAAATGTGTCCATTCCCAGATACCATTTGTCTATGTCCCACTCCGGCGCCAGTACACGAAGACAGGTATCTGGCTCCCTGAATCCTCTGAAGCAGGTAATGCCCTGTTCAAAATCCAGTTCGTATTTGCACCGGTCCCGCTTGCTTTGACGGTCTGCCAGGTCACGCGCTATGTATAAGGGATAGTCGGGCCGGATATTATTGTCCGTGGCAAGGCCGGTTCGTAATGCATCCAGTGCTCCCGTGTTGCATATATTCCAGGCACTCCTCTCCAGCATCATCTTTACTCCGGGGGCCAGTGACAGCCCTTTACGCCTTAGAAGCTCATCTGCTTGCTGTCCGGCCAGGTCCTGAAATGCCCGCATCCCTTTAGCCTCAGGATGTTTCTGGTTCATAAAAACGGGCAACCAGATGCGTTTGATCTTGATTTTCTTGAACCACTTGCGATCAAAACCCTTGATGTGATCGGCATGGGGATGGGTGACAACCAGCAGGTCAAGACATTTGCCGTCACCTTCCCTTTTGGGCAGCATCGAGCGCAGGTCACCCAGCGCTGTCTTAAGAAGACTGGCAGAACCGGAAGTCCCGCAATCGATCAACATGGTAAAAAAATCCCCGTTATCGGGAATCTGCACATAAATGCAGTCGCCAAAACCAACCTTGTAAATCTTGACCAGTAAATTTTCGTCCATTGTGTCCTCTTTATTCGTTCTTCCAGTGACGTAGATGCGGTGTTACTTCCAATCGTACTGCACCGTCCGCTACCCGGTGAGCCGCCACAGGCGGCCTCATGTCAATTTCCTGCGGTCTGTCGGAATCAATCAGGCCTATATAACCCTGTCCAACACGGTCCTTGATATAACGTACTAATTCCTGTTGCCGCTGTTCACCTTTTTCCTGCTCATTTATACAGTAGGATCGTCTCCTGCCCCGGTTGATTGTCTGTTTAGCAGCGCCGGGCTTACGGCTCCAGTAAAGAACATTACCCCTTCCATCAAAGACAAGAGTACCACCACACAATAACGATGCTGTTGTTTTGTTTAAGGGGCCAAAGCCGGAGCCCGTAAGTTCGACATCCTCCCTCCAGGCATACTGGAGCACCACTTCCCTGGGCAGTTTACCAGCGCCTATAACCGTCTTGTTGGTCTGGTAAAGATCAACTACCTCGATATCCTGTTCAGCAGGTATGCATAACTGACGACGATTCTCGTTCAGAAAGTAGTAGGCGTCCGTACGGGACAGGGCAAGTCGTCCGATGTCGTAAGCATAAAAATTCGGCCTGTCCTGCTCTTCACCCTTGCGTGGGCAGGCAATACCCCGCTTGATAAAACACTTGCGGATAATATCCCTGAACCCATCTTCATCAACCGGATAGACCATTTGATCAGCCTGCAGTACTGCACAGGCATAGTCACTGAACTGAACGTCAACAGGGGGCAGATAGTCCAATGGTTGCAGTGCAATGCGACGAAACCGGTTGACCGCGAATGACAACGCCTGTTTGAGGGTAGGTTTCTTTTTCGATTTAAGTTTTTTCAACATATATTTTGCGACTATTTCTTTAAATATATCAAACATTGCCCCGGTTAAGACTTCTGACCAGTCATAGGGATTGGTGTTACCTTTTTTCTTGAGCTCCTTGACCGTGTTTAAACTCTCAGCGCTGCGCAGGTAGGGACGGTCCATTGCATACCGGCCAAACTCCTCAGCAAGTGATGAGACGATTTTCAGCGAGGCTTCAATAGGGTTGGACGACAGGCTGTTTAAAAATTCGTCGGCCACTGTCCACCTGAGTTCGTTGTTAAGCAGCGAGGTCACGATCGCGGTCAGGTCAGCCACAAATTCATGAAACGCTGTCGTCTGAAGGGAACTGTCTTCGATGAAACCGGGACGAAGGCCATCCAGGATTGCATGACCGGTCTCATGGGCAATGATGTCATGAGACAGGCAGGTATAGACCCGCTTATCCTCCGACCCAAAATAATAGAACTGGATCGATTTGCTGCTCCTGTCATAAAAGGCGTTGGCCATATATCCTGCATGGGGCACAACGATAAGGCGGTTACCCTTGAATGCCCATGGGGCAGAACGCCCAAGGACCCATGGCTCCTGGTAAATGTCCAGAACACTCTGGATAATCGCCCAGACGTTGACCTGGTGGAACTGGAATTCGGTGCACCCGTTTTTTGTAATGGGTTCTTGCTTACCTTTATATTCAAAGACAAATCGTCGGATCTTCGCATCCCACCTTGCCGGTTTTTCCAGCTTGCCGGTGTCACCGTCGTAGTCTACCACAGCGATTCTTGCGCTTGTAGGACCATCCATCAGGTCAGGTTCGGAGCAGACACTTATCTGCGAAAAATCGATCCCCCTGTTCTCCTTCGCCACATATGGATCCTGTACATACACATCAACTGGCATGAGCAGACCCAACCTCTCTTTGACGTCTTTGGGGAGGAAAGTGCCTGCCTGATGGAGACTGCTGAATTCATCTACACCCCAGTCAGTGATCACTGTTTTCTGTTTCTTTGTCATTGTTATTCTCCCATGCTTTTTTTAAACAGTTTGCCTGAAAATAAGGGGGGGGAAATATTGCTAACCTATTGATATTACAAGAAGCGAGTCAATTTATAGTGCCAAAAGGTAGTGCCACAGCAAATTCTGTAGACTATTGACA
>JASFHE010000519.1:0-5078 GCA_050123415.1 Desulfobacteraceae bacterium
TGTTTCTTGACTACCCTGCATTATTCAAAGACCTAAACCGCCACTACCCGAAGGATACACCGGTGGCAGTGGTATGCAACGCGGGAGACCGTGATCAAGAGAAGATAATCCGTTCTACAGTAGGACAATTTCTGAAGGAGGTTAAATATGATAAGCTTCCTGTACACATGCTGTTTGTTGGGAAATTCTTAACAGCAGGCCAGGCAAGAAAAGATGCCCTGATAAACAGCAGGGATCTTCTTGAATCCCATCCATAAAAGAGAAAGGCCATGGGAGCAACTCCCACGGCCTTTCTGGTTGAATCTGAAAATCAAATGATATATGAAAAATATAAAACAACATTTTACTTGTATCAAGAATAATATATGCTATATTTAATATAAACTGTTTTTTAGAGTCGAGGCAATAACCTCGGCCTTTCCTGATATCCGTAATTTTTCCGTTGATGTTATTTCTTGCCCTAGCAGTTTTTTAGCGTTTATCCATCAAATGGATCTGGGTATTGTCTTTCAGTGCTATCTTCAGCAATTCCGGTCCTAAAACCATCCTGCCGTTCACAAATAACCGGAAATGGGTCTTTACAAGGCTGTTTTCAAAGATAAAACTGTAGGCCGTTTCCTCATCAGTGAAACCGACTGCTTTAAGCATGTCTTCAAGAATTATTTCGGACCCGTCAAAACGGATCTCTTTTGCCCTCCATCCGGCGGCAGCAGCAGCAACATGTGAATGCAAATTAAATATTACCCTCATACTATTTCCTGCTTATGGGTATATCCCCGAGGTTTACATCTTTGTCCGTAAGGTCGGCATTCAAGCGTTTTTCAGGATATCCGGGCATCTTTATTATGACCATGTATCTAGCAGTAGATAATCCGTCTATCCAGAAATCACCGAAATCATCGGTTTTTACTGCTGTTTCTTTTTTATCAGATTCATTTATCAGGATTATATCCGCTCCGATTATGACCTCGTCTTCCTCCGGATCAAAAATGGTAGCACCGACAAATCTTTTTGGCAATCCGATAAAATAAACACGGGGTTTGGTCTTTAAATCAATTTCCGAAAGTTCAGCCTTATCAATAAGGTCCCTGAGTTCTTCCTCATCTCCAAAGGTAAATGCACCTGTCGGACACACATCCGAGCACCTTGTCTCATTCCAGCCCTTGTCTATAAGATGGGCGCAGAAAGTGCATTTTTGAGAAATGTTCAGATCTTCATTAAACCATATGACATCTTCGTAAGGGCACTTACTGATACAGTTTTTATCCCCTTTACACTTTTGTGGGTCTATTATAACAATTCCATCCGGTCTTTTATAAATGGCATTGTTAGCACATGCCTCTATACAAGGCGCTTCATCACAGTGCCGGCAGATGCTGTGCAGGTAGGATACCTTTACTTTTGGTACTGATCCCCGAACTTTATCAGTTACCTTTGTCCAGAATTGCCCGGTCAGAGGCTGAGGCTTTGCAATTGGCGACCAGTCATTGTCGACATGTTCATCCTTGCAAGCAATCTGACAATTATGACAGCCGTTACATTTTGTAATATCTACAATTAAAACTTTGCCCATTTATATCTGCTGATTTGTAATAAATTTAAACTGTTATGTTAAAACCAAAATATTTCAGGCATTTTTATAAGAGCCTGAAATATTATATCATTTACCTTGTTCTGTGAAACAAAAAACCTATGCCTTTTCCAGGTAAGTCATATCCACATAGTGGTCGGAATCGGTAACGGTCTCATATTTTACAGGTTTATAACCATCCATTGTAATTTCAACTGTAAAATTTTTCTTCTTCGGCAGGTCTTCAAAAATCCAGTCGCCAAAGTAGTTGGTTTCCATTTCATAAACGCTCCCGTCTTCACAGGCAGCTTTTACATGGGCTCCAATACATACCTCTTCCATTTCTTTTGGATAGTAAACTGTCCCGGCCAGGTAAACCGTGAGGATGTTGAGGTGAACAACATTTGTTTTCTTCCCTGCAAGCGGTTCAAGCTGGGTTTCGCGGTTTTCGGCAATAGCCCTGCTAATATCGCTGTCAGGATCATCAAGGTCTCCGAATATCAGTGCGTTGTTGGGACACGCCTCAACACATCTGGGGACTTTTACCTTTGAATCTCCAAGATATGAAAGATAATCCGGGTCATCCAGCAGTTCCGCACACATTGTACACTTCTGCGGAATCTCCAGCTCCTCATTCCAGTAGACAGCCCCTATGGGACACGCATCCACTATGGCCTTCTGGCCCTTGGCTTTTTTGGGATCAATTATTACTATCCCGTCCGGTCTCTTGTATACTGCTCCGTCCTTCGCCGCCTTCATACAGGCAGGGTCTTCACAGTGGGAACAGGGTGTAGGCACCGATGCCACCTTTACCAGACGTGAGCTGTCGCTCCGTTCCCATTCTCTAATATCTATCCATTGCTGGCCCATCATGGGCTGTTTTTTTGACAAGCTTGAGTCATAACCGCAATGTTCGTCCTTGCAGGCCGTTAAGCAGCAGTAGCAGGCCATGCACATGCGTGAATCAATCGCAATTCCCAGTCTCATTTTGTAGCCTCCTTTTGCTTATTTAAATATAAATCTCTGGCCTTGGCCTGGATGGACTCGAATCCGTGTCCGCTTATAATATCCATACATGTCTCCGCTTCCGGATCGGCTGATTTTGCCACCGCATCCAGTTTATGTTCAAACATCTGGCCTTCGGGAATCTCTCCCTCATACTTTTCTATATCTATCAGAGTAGAGTTAGGAGCCATTCCTGGTACCATAGAGCCGATCAGTTTTCCGGGCGTCAATATATTTACGCAGCCGCCGATATCCATGGATGTATCTCCGGGTGAAACCGGGTTGTAGATACCGGATGATCCGTATGCGTGAATTGTGTTTTCCTCGCATCTGTAGGTAACACGGGCAACACAAAGGACGCTTCCGCGTTCATTGAACAGCCTTACAAGATCGCCTTCCCTGATTCCCTTTGCCTCGGCTTTTTTCGGATGAATACGCGCAATGAGATAGGGATTTCCGTTTATATACTTACGGTTTTCCGGGATCTCCCAAAGCCATGGAGTAGAGCTGTTATGCTGAGTATGGTAATCAAACCTCGGGTGAGGTGAGATAAGATGGAAGGGATATTTATCCGCCTTGATGGAGTGATGCCCTTCCCAGCTGTGTTTATAGGTCGCTATCGGAGTACGTGTTTCGTCATGGGGAGCATAGTACAGCAGGGATTCCGATACAAACTCGAATTTTCCTGTAAATGTTCCCAGCTTGCCCTCTTCCTGAAAGTCTTTGTGGTTTGGTGTATCACAGGGATATTCCTCTGCAAACCAGCGAAAACCGTAATGCCTTTCCCGGTCTTCTGGAACACCGGCAACATAGTAGCCCTTTTTGGTAAAATCTTTCCAGGAGATTTTCTCGCACAGGTCTGATTTTTCCCAAAAACGTTTACACCAGCCAAGTTCGTCGCGGCCTTCCGTGAATTTCTCACCCCATCCGAGACGTTCCGCAACCTGTGAAAAAATCCAGAAGTCTGACCTTGATTCCCAGAGAGGCTCTATGACCTTATCCTGGAATACCACAATCTGCCAGCTGCATCCTGTCTGTGAGTGGCTCTGGTAACCGCTGTTTCCGGAGTTACAGAACTCACCTATGTCATAACGTTCCAGGTTGGTGCAGGCAGGCAGGATGACATCTGCAAAACGCGCTTCACCGTGGAAATGGATATCCTGATTTACTACGAACTGAAGTTCCGGGCTTCTGTACATGCGGACCCATTTGTTGGTGTCAAGCATTGTGCCCATGAATGTTCCGCCATATCTCCAGAACATATGCACAGGGCTGCACCCCGGCTCAGGGTATATATGCCTTGTGAACTGAAGGTCAAGGCCTCCGCCGCAGAATCCTTCTCCGTACCACTCATAGTGCCCGTTAAGAATAGCATCAGGCAGGTTAGGCCTGTAAAGCTTCTGTGTAACGCTGTTTACTGCGGTGACATCAGCTATAGGCTGGTTTGCAATCTGTGAAAGAGGATCTGAATATCCGCCGAACCAGAAGTTGTAATCCATGGGAGCGCCAGTTGTGCCGGTCCATATGTTCTGTCCGGGTTTACCCATGCCCTGCATTGCAAAGAGCTGAACCATGAGTCTTGAAAATTCGGTTCCGTTTGCTGTACGCGCTACACCGCCGAAGCCGCCGCGGAGTCCTGAACCGCCCATGGTTTTTGTTGTTGCCCACCTGCGTGCAAGCGCCTTGATATCGGCTGCGGGAATGCCTGTTTCCGACTCGCACCATGAAGGTGTCTTTGGTGTATGGTCAATTCCTCTGCCGAGGATATAGTCTGCCCACTCATCAAACCTGTGGGCGTGTTTTTCTATATATTCCTTGTCGTAAAGACCTTCGGAGAGCCATACATAGGCAATACCCTCACAAAGAGCTGTTTCGGTGCCAGGGCGCGGTCCAAACCATTTGTCAGCCTGTTTCACTGCCGAAAAGTTGTTAAAAGGATCAATATAAATGAACTGAACGCCCATATCATCCAGCCAGTGTCTCCACATTGTAGATTCATTACCTGCGTATCCGCCGCGTGTGGTATCAGGATCGTGTGACCACATAATCATGGTTTCTACATTCTGGAGTGCGTCTTCCAGCAGGTCAAAACCTTCGGGTCCGCCCAGTCTCCAGTAGTAACCGTATGTATGGGGCGCTCCCCAGTGAAAACCTTCCCATGAATCCGGGTTGTCAAGAATCTGTGTATAACCCAGCATCCTGAAAAAACGAGCAAATGCCGACAGCTTGTAGCCCAGAAGGCCCCAGCTGTGATGGGAACTGGTTATTGCGGTAACCGATTCTTTGCCATAAGTTTTCTGTATACGTTCTGTTTCTCTTGCAACCAGATCAAGGGCTTCATCCCATGTTGCCCTGCGGTAGCCTGATTTGCCCCGGTTTTCGGTTTTACGATTCTGACCGTCCGGCGTTTCCACAAAATCTTCCCTTATCATGGGGTAGCGGATACGGTCATAGGAATAGGCCCTGTTTTTTTCGGTCATTGCAATAAATGCAGGTGAAGCCT
>JASFHE010000520.1:0-5071 GCA_050123415.1 Desulfobacteraceae bacterium
CCCCATAATGTTGTGTTTCCATTTACCGAAGAGGAACTGGACAGTACGCATGATTTTTTAAATGTTTAAAGATGAAGGTGAAGATTAAGCTATTCGGCGCCCTCGGGTTGAAACTCCCCCAGCTGGCTTCCCCTGAGGGGGTTGAAATAGAATTGCCAGATGGCTCCACGGCAGGAGATCTTTTAAAATATCTAAAGATACCTGATGACTGGGGTCCGGCGGTTACCATAGACAGCCGGTTATTGAAACATGAAGATCTGATACGGGACGGTGCTGAAGTAAGGATATTTCAGGCCGTTCATGGAGGGTGATTTTGGAAAATAAAAAAGGCGGGAGAAAATCCCGCCCCCTTTTGTTTTAAATTATTGAAGCCTTATTAAAACTTCAACACAGGTTTTACCACTTTGCCTTTTGCCACGTCTTCTATTGCTTCATTTATCTGATCAAAAGGATAATATTGAATCATTTTATCAAAGGGTAAACGACCCTGCTTATAAAGATCTATCAGTTTCGGGATAAGGATGCCTGATACGGCGTCACCTTCCACAATACCTGTAACGGTCCGGCCGTTGAGGAGGTTCTGCATATCAAGACTCACTTCAGTTCCCATTGGCGCCGCTCCTATGAGTCCGCATTTGCCTCCCCAGCAGAGTGAGTCAACTGCCTGACGCAGTATTTCGGGCCTGGCAGTACATTCCAGTGCATAGTCCGCGCCTCCTCCGGTGATTTTCTGGATCTCTTCCACAGGATCACACTTGCCGGAATTAACAAAATGGGTTGCTCCAAATTGTTCGGTATTTTTCATTTTTTCATCATTTCTGCTTACTACTATTATTTTTGTAGCACCGCTTACATAAGCTGCCATGATTGCGCTTATACCTACTGAGCCTGTTCCGCCGAATATAGCTATTGAAGAACCCGGTTTGACTTCCAGTGAGTAGAATACTCCGCCTGCACCTGTCTGAAGAGCACATCCCATAGGTCCAAGCATTTCGACCGGAACGTCTTCAGGAACCTTAACAATATTGTGTTCTGTAGCAAGCGCATATGTGGCAAATGAGGACTGTCCGAAAAATCCTCCGTAAATTATTTCATCGCCCTTACGCATTGTAGGACTGCCGTCAGGACGACCTCCTAAAAGAAAATTAAACGGGAAAAAATTGTCACAATGAGTTGGATGACCTTTTATACAGGAATTACAGGTGCCGCAATATGTATAACTCATAGTGACATGATCGCCTGGCTTAACTGTACTGACCTGTGAGCCGACTTTTTCAACAACACCGGAGCCTTCATGACCGAATACTCCGGGGAATTTTACCGGTAAATGTCCATGTTGTGCGGTAAGATCCGTAGAGCACAGTCCGCAGCCTACCATGCGAACAAGTATTTCATTATCTCTGGGTTCATCGAGTTCCAACTCTTCAATGGTAAACGGACTTCCTGGTTCTCGTACAACAGCTGCATTGATTTTCATACCCTTCCTCCTTTTAAAAAAGTATTAATGATTTCTCTGATATTAAATATCTCTGGTTTTATCCTTTTTTACTCCAAATAATTTTGAAGCTATTTCAGCAGATGCGTTTGCATTAATAAAAGCAGGTATACTGATCTGCCGGAATGATTCTTTTTAGTTTATTATCTTAATGCCTGTCAGGGTAGGTAAAATCCCTTAAGTTGTTGATAATAAATCTATTTTTGGTGAATGATTATATGGAGTTCAATTTTGTATGTCAACAGAAAAGCGTTCTGCCTGATTATTCTGTTGACAACAGATGCTCCAATATTGAATCTTTTTGAAATATTTAAGGTTTTCATCAAAAATTTAATCGGTAAGGAGAGAATGAGAAACAGAAAGTGACATATCGTATTGATGAAAATTGCCTTAATTGCGGAGGCTGTATTGAGGAATGTCCCCAGGATGCTATTGTTGATGGCGAGAACAACAGGAGAAAAATCATACCCGAAAAATGCAGTGACTGCGGTTACTGTGTTGAAGAATTTTTTTGCCCTGGATTCGCCTTTGAAAAAGTAGAAGAATAACTATCATGATAGAAATTACCAAGGATATCCGGATCCACGAGAAGGAGATAACAGAGGACTTTATACGTTCGAGCGGACCGGGTGGCCAGAATGTAAACAAGGTGTCTACTGCTGTTCAGTTAAGGTTTGATGTGAAAAAATCACCTTCGTTACCTGACAGTGTGCGGAGGCGTCTTATAAGACTGGCAGGAAACCGAATGACAAAAGATGGAATACTTGTTATAAAGGCCGAAAGGCACAGGACCAGGGAACAGAACCGAAAAGATGCGATAGACAGGCTGGCTGATTTGATTGTCGCCGCGTCAAGAGTACCCAAATACAGGGTAAAAACAAAGCCAACACCCGCTTCAAGAAAAAGAAGACTTGAGATAAAGCAGAAGCACGGTCAGTTGAAAAGACAGCGAAGGAGGGTAGCTCTTTCGGACTACTGATCATTTTTGGGGAATAAAATATGCTTTTAAAAGAATGGTTTTTATATCTTTCAAGTAAACAGAAGGTAATTTTATTTTGCACAGTATTGTTGATGGTTCTTATCGTTGTGACAGGATATATTATTGTACCTCCTTCCCAGGAAAAAAAAGAGTTTGATTTCAGTACCGAAATGTCCATTAAGGATCTCGCGCCAAAGCTCGGAGTAACAGGGAAGGCCCTGGCTAAAGAACTGAAGCTGCCTCTTGATACTCCTAAAGCGAAAACCCTTAAAAAGCTCAATGTAACAGATGAACAGCTTAAGCACGTTGTTGAACATCTGCTTTCACATGTTGATGCCACTGTTAAATATTATATTTATGTTGCTCTTTTTACAGGAGGATTAATATACCTTTTAATGCTGGGGATCCCTGAAAACGCCCCGGCAGAAAAACGACGTTTTCGTTATCCACCCGTGTTCTATACCCTTTTTCTGCTGGCATCAGTTATATTCGCGGGTTTTATGCTTGGGAAATCTCCCAATCCCATGGAAGGCATTGTAAAGGTATTCAAATCAATGGTGGGACTTTATCCCGATCCTCTTAACAAGGTAAAGGCCTTTATTTTTTTCATACTCCTCGCAATTATCGGGAATAAAATAATATGCGGCTGGGCCTGTCCCATGGGTGCCCTGCAGGAACTCGTCTATAAACTTCCTATATTTAAAAAGATAAAGAGAAAAAAACTTCCATTTATCCTTACAAATACAATAAGGGCAGGAGTTTTCGTTATTGTACTGCTATTCCTGTTCGGCATTATGGGCGGGAAAAAGGGTATGGTTATTTATCATTATATAAATCCTTTTAATCTCTTTAACCTGGAATTTGAGCTGGCAAGCATTCTAATAGCAGTAGTTGCTATTCTGATTTTTTCATTTTTTACATATAGACCTTTTTGTCAGTTTATATGCCCGTTCGGCTTTGTATCGTGGATAGCTGAAAGGATAAGCATTTTCAGGATAAGGATCGATAAACAAAAATGCACGGGATGCGGCGCCTGCATTAAGGCATGTCCCCTTGAAGCTGCAAAGGGTAGAGTCAATGGAAAATTGGCTCCGGCAGACTGCTTCAGCTGCGCGAGATGCCTTAATATTTGTCCTGTCGATGCTGTTAAGTATTGTTCGATATTTAAGAAGGGTCAACAGGCAAAACCATGAATATAATAGAAAATAAAAAAACGCAGTCAGAAGGACCCGAGAGAAAAGAGGCGAATAGAAAAATGTCGCCGTTTGGTTATTTTTTCAGGTTCTTTGGCTGGTGGTTCGGATTTACAGGTCTTTATTCGGTGTTCTCGGTTTGTCCCTTTTGCGGGCAGTTGGGTTGCCCGGTCGGGATTGCATCCGCAGGGACGGTCGGAGCGTTTTTTGCGCTTTGTCTCCAGGACTGGAAACTCCTTTTCAGGTTTTTAAAGCAAAAATTCCGAGAGCATCGTAAAGTGTGACAGGTCATGATAATGGCTTATATCGAAATATGAAGAGGATATGTGGTAATCTGCGATATTTTTATGGAGGAGAGAAAATGAAGGCTATCAAATTTCCAAAAGAACAGTTGCACAGGATCAAATATACCAAACTTACAAAAGAACAAATCGACCGGAAACTTGTCCCGACCGCTGCGGGTCCCCAATGCAAGTCGGAGTATTCTAAATCTCTTGAGGGGAAGTCACTTAAAATAGTGACCGATGACGGTCCTGTTTTGAATTACACTTTTAAGACCAAAGGAAAATTGACTCTCAAAGAAGACAGCGCTGCCGCTGTTGAAGCAGGCTATGTGGCACTGAAGCTGAAACATGTTGTGCTTTTTTCTCACATGGTACCCAGAACCCAGAAGGGCTTCAACGTCATAATAGATTTAGAGACCAATCTGGCCACTGTGTTTGAAGTGTGGTTCAGCGGTTACAGGGATCTCAGGGAAGTGCAGCGCCAGATGTATTACGGATATGTGGAAGTTCCCGGCAAAGAGGCGCCAAAGGAAAAGCATCACCTCACAAACAGGATTGAGGGCAAAGGTTTCTACTGGAAACAGGATACCGGGATTGAGACGCTGGAATTTTACCCATCCATCATGTCCTCCTCCTTTGTCGAGTTAACGCGGTTAGGGGGAGAGCTTACCTTTTGCGGGCCTTCCGACTACATAATGATAAACGACGAACTATATATCTATGACAGGGTCGAGTGTGAAATGTCCGGTATTATGACCCTTTACGTTCTGGACGTGCAGGATGTAAATCAGGTGGGCGTGCGTCTTGGTTTTAATGAAGCGGATGATCTCGAATATTATATGTTCCGTGGGGCGGGAGATATAGTCGGCCAGATCGCCCATTTTGAACCATTGGCAGATCATGGTGAAAAGATTTCCTTTGGCGCCAATATGCCGCCCATGACTGAAAAAGGGCAGCGGATCGTTTATCGCCCGCTTTCAATGTATCCGCCCATGACCGAGGAAGAAGTGCATGAAGCGGTCCAAAAAAAGACCGCAGTTTTTATAGAAGACGGTTTGATGGGAGGCGACCAGAAGATGCTGCCGACGGATTACCTTGTCGGAAAAAAGATTGCAGTCCG
>JASFHE010000521.1:0-5070 GCA_050123415.1 Desulfobacteraceae bacterium
AGCTGATAGAGTAAATTTGTGAACGTAATCGTGAAAAAGAGATAGCTCAGGCCACCTATATTCTTTTTTTTGACTTGAAATTTAAAATCTAGAGGCCTGCCATGATTCAATGTCGGATTTTGGGTATTGTTCTGTATTTGACATTAACAGGTGGCATGACTATAGTGAATCAGTGATTCATAATATTTAAAAATATTAGATAAAATTTCGATAACTTTTTATTCAAGCCATGGGATTTTATTAGATCCCGTGGCTTTTTTTGTTTGGAGCAACTACGTGAAATTACTTCTTACTTCAGTATTCGGGCCATATGCAGTAGATGACAAATATGGTGTAAAAGAAAACAAAATGGAGCTTTTCCATAACCAGGTTACAAGGGAACAGGGCATTTTTTCCTATCGTTTCAACCATAGAAGTCAGGGGCTGTACTTCCTGGCAGAAAATGTTGATATGCCGGCCACGGTCCTGGATTTTCCCAGCCTTAAGCGATTTAAACAGGAACTGAAAAAGGAGTATGACTATATCGGTATAAGCTTTATTATTCCCAATTTCAAAAAGGCAAAAGAGATGGCGAGGCTTATCCGCGAGATATCACCAGAGTCAAAAATAATCCTTGGAGGCCATGGTGTAAATATACCCGGTATAGAAAACATGATAGACAACGATCATATCTGTAAAGGTGAGGGTGTATATTTCCTGAGAAAATTATTTGGAGAAAAAGCCGACAGGCCGATAAAACACCCCCTGGGATACAGTTCATTCAACCGGCAGGTTATGGGGGTTCCATGGGCGCCCGATTCAGGGATTCTTATTACTGGCGTGGGTTGTCCCAATAAATGCAGGTTTTGTGCGACATCTCATTTTTTTGGAGATTATATCCCGTACCTGAAGAGCGGCAGGGAGATATATGATCTTTGCTGTCAATATGAGGATGAAAAAGGGATTACAGACTTTGGTGTCCTGGATGAAAATTTTCTCAAAATGAAAAATCGGGCCATGGAATTACTTCAATTAATGGAAAGTAATAACCGTCATTTCACCTTTGCAATATTCAGCTCGGCTGAAACAATCGGAGAACTTGATGATCTTGATATCCTGGTAAGAATGGGAGTTAATTTTATTTGGATCGGTGTTGAATCACAGCAGGAAATATACGTTAAAAACAAGGGTACGGATTTTCCTTCGCTAATCTCGGAACTGAGGAAAAGAGGAATCAGCATACTCGCATCATCCATCCTGTTTCTGGAGCAGCACGATAAAAAAACAATCTGGGAAGATGTGGATTTTGTTACATCACTTAACCCTGATTATCTTCAATTTGCATCTCTCGGGCCAATACCCGGAACAAAGCTTTACAGCGACTATGAGGCCGAGGGAAAATTAATCCCGGAAATTCCCTATGAGTCCCAGCATGGGCAGGGAGAAATATGGTTTAACCACGAACACTTTACAAGGGACGAATCAAGGGAGTTTTTGAGGCTGGCATTTGAGATAGACTATAACCGGAATGGTGCATCCATGCTTCGGGCGATTAAAACGGCTTTGATGGGCTACAAATATTGCAATGAGCACAAAGATGAAAATATAAGGAAACATAAAATCTACTTTAAAAAGAGACTCAAAATGATGAGATATTTTCTTACTGCAGCTGCTGTTTTTGTTCAGAACCGGAAGAGTGAATATCTGCTGAAAGAGATTAAGGATCTTTTTCGATTACACTTCGGAAGACCGGGCATATCCGTCCTGGCAGCATCAGCACTGGTTGTTCTTTTAAGTCTCAAGGAGTATATGCGCTGCAGGATTTCAGGTGATACAAGAAACCCTAAAACATCATGTCTTATCTATAATGAAAATAAAACAGGCAATGAGCCTGCTGAAGAGAAAAAGGAAATAATTAGTGTTCCTGTCAAGATATTACCCGGTGTTTCAGGACCGGCAGGACAATAACGCTGACCGGGAATCCCGGAAAGTAATATTCCTGGGATTCGGCAATTGGCTAGAATCTTCTCCTGTTAAAACTTCCTTTTCTTCCTCCTCCACGGTTTCCTCCGCGTCGCGGATTAGCCTGGTTGACCATTATGGATCTTCCCTTCAGCTCTGAATTATTAAGCTCCGTGATGGCTTTATTAGCTTCATATCTGTCGGGCATCTCAACAAATCCGAATCCCTTTGATTTACCATTGTATTCATCTTTTATTACCTTTGACGAAACAACTTCTCCAAATGCTGCAAAGGCCTCCTTAAGGTCTTCTTCTGTAACTTCATAGGATAAACGTCCTACGTAAATATTCATTTAATCACTCTCCTGATGAGATATAACATCGTATGGTTACAGTTATGCAAATATGGCCTCTACCGCTCGCAGACAAGTGTTCTCAGTTTATCAGAAAAGAGCACATCTATTTTTTTGTAGTCACTGTTGACTACCACACCCTTTCCAAATGTGTCGTGATCAATAACATCATCCTTTTTAAATGATCCGCTCATTTTGTAATGTAAAGGTGTTTTCTCTTTGAGCTTTTTAATAAGCCTTTCAAGCTTTTTGGCCGGATCCATTGGTTTTTTGGTTTTTACCGTTGCTTTTGTCTCTTTTTTCATGATTCTCTCCGGATATAAAAGTTAATGTAATAAAATATCTGTCTGAAAATCTTCTCTTCCATAGTGCAAAAGAAAATTAAAGATATTCAAACCTAAGCCGGAAGAAATGGAGGTAATTATAATTGAATGGCAATAAACAGGCTGGTGCAGGTCAGGGTATGCCTTCCTATTATCCCTTTAATTCCAGTTATATGAAATTGATAAATCACTTAAAAGTAAGTGCAATATTATTTAATAAATATAATATACATTAAAATAGATATAAATTTATTATAAATATAATTTTAGTTAAATATTATATGTGAGTCAAGTTTTTAATTTTTTATGTCAAGTTTTAATTTTAAATTGTTAAAATATATAAATATTTATAAATAAAAATAATTTTAATTAATGAAATACCTTGATTTGTTTAATGCTGCGAGGTATATTACGTAAATCAAAAGTGGTCCGGTTTTATTGCGGACCTGTTTCGTTCATAGGGTAGGACTTTATAAAGTGGCATCCTTTGTATAGAAACTTGAAATTTAATTTCGGAAGGAGGGTGTCATTATGAAAAATGGTACAGTTAAATGGTTCAATGACAAAAAAGGCTTTGGTTTTATCGGTCAGGAAAATGGCCCGGATGTATTTGTACATCATTCAGGGATAGTGTCTGATGGATTCAAGAGCCTTGATGAAGGTGCAGAAGTTGTTTTTGATATAGAAGACGGTCCAAAAGGCCCATCTGCAAAAAATGTAAAAATGATCTAAGTTCTCTTTGTACTCGATACTGAAGGGCGTTCCATAAAACATATGAGGCGCCCTTTTATTTTACAGGGAGCATTCAGGCCTCTGGCCGATCCCTTTAGTTTTTATCCCGTCAAAGAAACTTATTCCTTTATATCCGGTTTTCCGAACTTTGCACGCAGCCGGTTGATTGCCCTCAGGATGCGCCAGTAGCCGAGAATGCGGCGAACCAGAATTTGTTTACGGGGAAAATCGAGCATCACCAGCCCTATGAACATGGTCAGCAGGCCCTGTCCGGTAAAAACAACATGGCTATACCGCTTAGAAAAAACAGAATGCCGAGGGTGTTTTTTATAACCATGAAGGGCAGGAAAGGATATGGCGGCCAGTCCCTAACCAGTTTGTGTTCCCGGTGCAGATAATCTTCGGGCAGTCGAACCACTACCAGGGGTACCCCGATTAAGGAACCGACAAACATCAGAAATGATGCACCCCCAGCCAGCTCAACAGTACCGCGTGATCCCTGAAAAAGCCTAATATATCGCCAACCACAATCGCAACCGGCTCCTCATCTTCTCTATTTATTTAATAAGAATTCTCTTTTTGAGAAATGAAGCATATGGAGTCAGGCGTTGTATGTCAATAGAGAATCAATCCGCCATATCGCAGGTCTATTCAGCATTCCCAAAATGTAATGTGAAAAGAATGAAGACCTGCCCTGTTAAATACCGAAGGTATGATTTGAGGAATCCAAATCTTATAACAGGGTTTACCCTCTTAAATCCGCGTAGCGGCTTCGAGCAACTACCTTGTTAACCGGTGTAGTGAAATTAATGACAGATCGCAATATACTCAGTATCAGTGTAAATTAGGACTCATCTCATTTTATAGCCTGTCAAATGTCAAGACGACTCCGTTGTTTTTTTTTGTTTAATGGTTTTGGGCAACAGTCCGTTTACTCTTGCCAGCTTTATCGATGTTCAATAATCAATTAATAGTAATTAAAAACTTTAAGCGTATAATTCGAAAAGACTCTATAGGCAGTATGTCTTTATGTCTGAAAAGATACAATTATTTATTTTTAGGACTGAAATGTTGAAAAAGCAAGGGAAATTTCAATGGACAGTAAACAAGGATCAATTATCAATGAAAGGCTATGTCAATGACCAATTATCAGTTAAAAATGATCAGTAAAAACCTAAAAACGAAAAGCTTAAAATATAAAGATTTCTCAGTTACTCTTCGAAATGACATGGAAAATGCTGGTGCGCAGCCGGAGATGTCCATCAATTTATCAGTTTAAAAAATAAACTGCGTCGAGCTTAAAGGGGAATGGAAATTACTTGAAATTATGATGTAACGCAGAATGAAGAAAGGATACGTCCCTATAGGGCTCCCATAGGGACGACAAAAATCACTTTATTTCATCTTTTTTAAATACTTTTCAGGGGCTTCCTTGAATTTTGCCTTATAGCTTGCACAGCAGAAATGAACCCTTCTTCCCTTGTAGTCCATGTATACATTTTTATCAATTTTACCTCCATCACCGGGCAATTAGTCTGGGATTTTAATTCATTCTCCCCGGCAAAAAGGGCTGCAGGTAAAAAGAAAACAGATAACAATGCAATAATAAGGGGCTTGGCAAATGCTAAAACACCTATTATAATGTTTTCATGCTACCCAAAAGCCAAAAGGAGGGACTGCGCATGAAAACATCGACGTTGGTTCGGAATGGAGTATCCGCGG
>JASFHE010000522.1:0-5069 GCA_050123415.1 Desulfobacteraceae bacterium
TGATAAGGAAGGAGAAATATTAGAGCTTGTAAAGGATCATCCCGGTTTCATGCATGGTACGGTTCATCGCGATTCAAAAGAAAATAATATGAGGATAATCAAACCGGTAAAAGGTCCCAATTTTTTTGTCTATATCGGATCAATGAACGATATCGAGCATGAAGAATATTTTTTCGGAGTACTGCCATACATACTGAGGCAAGTCGCAAAGGCATTTGAGGCAATACGCTTTCTGCATGTGAATGGATATAAACATGGTGATATCAGAAATGACCACATTATAGTTGAAGAAGAAACCGGCAACTATGTGTGGATTGACTTTGACTATGATTACAGCAGTCCTGAAAATCCCTTCAGCCTTGATATATTCGGGATGGGGAATATACTGCTCAATGCTGTTGGTAAAGGCTTTCATAATCTGGACATGATAAGAAATAACACCGATAAATACGGTGACCTTATAAATAATGTAAATGACAGTGATTTTTCAATATTTAATAAGCGACGGTTCATGAACCTTAGAAAATTTTATAAATATATACCTGTTCCTTTAAATAATATGCTTGCCCATTTTTCCAGAGGAGCGGAAGTGTTTTATGAAAGTACCGATGAAATAATAGAAGATTTGTATCGTTGTCTGTATTCTTTTGTTGGTGTATAGAGGAGGCCGGCTTGGAAAAAAGAAATAATTCAATACTTGTTGCATTAAACGACTCTGTCAGTTCGCGAGCGCTAGTTGAATTTTTAACCAATATGTCTCTTTGTCCGGAAGATTGGGACATTTCTCTGCTTCATTTTTTTAGAAAGCCTTCATCGAGTGAGGTGCTGATGGGGAAAAAGTTTGCAGCCGATCAACCTGCAAGACTCACAAAAGTACTTGAAAAGGCCAAAGAGAAACTTGTTGAAAGTGGTTTTATTCCCGAAAAGATAGAGACTGAACTTGTCAATGAACAGTATGAGACTGTAGCCGACGGTATAATAGACCAGGCTAACAAGCGTCAGTCCGGTATGGTGATTATCGGCCGGAAAAAAATGTCCAAGGCTGAAGAGTTTGTTATGGGTGATATCAGCGTTAAAGTTATCAGGGCACTGGAGGGGGCCGCAGTCCTGGTAGTAAAGTCAAAGTAAAAAAGGATATACGCCTTATATCATCAAGCTGGCATTCATCAAAAAAATGAGATGATTATTTATTTTCACATTATGTCTCCATTTAAACAGGTGTAATTTTTTTTAATAAATGTCAGGCACTATTTTCCTCTTTCTGTTCCTCCTGATGGCTCCCGGTCTCATGGATTGCTGCTAGTTCATTTGTGGAAAAAACCCGATCAATATCCAGAATTATTATGAACTCATCATTATTTTTTCCTATTCCCTTTATAAATTCCGTTCTCCATTTTGAATCGACTTTTGGGGGTGCCTCTATATTTTCAGTTTCCAGAACTATCACATCATGAACGGAATCTGCCATTGCCCCCAGCACTGTTAGATCGCCGTCCAATAATATCTCTATTACCACGATTCGTGAATCTGCAGTAATTTCGGTTCTAGCTATATCGAATTTCACGCGAAGGTCCACCACAGGGACTACGCTCCCCCGTACATTGATTACTCCACGCATGAATTCCGGCGCACGCGGGATTTGGGTAATGGATGTTACATCCAGTACCTCCCTTACCTGTGCTACATTAATAGCAAATATTTCATCTGCCAGCTTAAAGGTGAGGTATTGTTTTGCCTCGTTTTTATCTTCATTACTCATTATCAGAACTCCTTTTTTATCAAGTTTTCCGGCAGCCTATTCTTTAATAATTCATAAAGTCAGGGTCATAAGCGTCTTCTTTGGCACTTTTTTCTTCCATCTCCAGATTAATGCCTTCTGAATAATCGGGTTTTTTTATTTGCTTAGGGTGTTTATTCAAAGGTCTGCGAATTTCCGGTCCGTTTTCTTTTTTAAATTTCGAGCTATATGAAACTGATGATCTCCTGTCTACAGTTGCTGAACCATTGATTTTGAAAAAGGAGATAGTGCTTTGGAGCTGATCTGCCTGTCCTGCAAGTTCTTCAGAAGTAGAAGCCATCTCCTCGGATGCAGAGGCATTTTGCTGAATGACCTGGTCCAGTTGCTGGATTGCCTTATTAATCTGTTCTGCTCCTGAGTTTTGTTCATTTGAAGCGGCATTAATTTCCTGAACCAGTTCGGCAGTCTTCTGGATATCCGGTACGAGTCTCGTTAACATTTCGCCGGCTTTTTCCGCGATTTCCACACTGGAACCGGAAAGAGCTCCGATTTCTCCTGCTGCTATCTGGCTTTTTTCGGCCAATTTGCGTACTTCGGAGGCTACAACCGCAAAGCCTTTACCGTGCTCACCAGCCCGTGCTGCTTCGATCGCGGCGTTTAAAGCCAGCAGATCCGTTTGCCGGGCTATTTCTTCAATTATTGAAATTTTTTCAGCAATATTTTTCATAGCTGCTACTGTCTTCTCGACTGCCTGACCGCCTTCTTTTGCATCACCGGAAGATTTTAAAGCGATTTTTTCTGTCTGCATAGCGTTGTCCGCATTCTGTTTTATATTTGAACTCATCTGCTCCATCGAAGAGGATGCTTCTTCTGCTGCGGCTGCCTGCTCCGTAGCTCCCTGGGACATCTCTTCAGAGCTTGAACTTAATTCCTGGCTTCCGGAGGCTACATTATCTGCCGCTATTCTTACCTCTTTCACCACATTTCGGATAGATTCCACCATTTTTTTGAGAGCCATCATGAGTTTACCTATCTCATCTTTGCTCTCGACCTCAACATCCATTGTCATATCACCTGCTGCAAGCATATTGGCAACCGCAACCCCCTTTGCTATAGGCCTGGTAATAGCGCGAGTGATAAATAATGAAATAATGATTCCTAAAAATACCGCTATAACCAGACCGGTAATCATAATTGTTGAAGACATAGAAAGATTTGACACCGCTTCCTTGGCGATTTTATCAGTATTATCCATACCCGCCTTAGCAGTGGTTTTACAGGCATCGATAGCCCTCTGAGCAGCTGATTCACGCTTTTCTCCCAGTTCTGTCAGGCTTTTCCATTGCGCCAGGAGATTCTGCAAAGCCGCCGCATAGTTATTTCCTGCTTTCCGGGTTTTTTCTATTCGTTCAAGATCTTTTTCAAGACGGGTAATTTTGCGTAAGGAGGCATATTTCTCTTCCAGCCTGGAAAAGTTCTTTAATGCCTCCTCAATAAGCGCCATGGAATTAGTAGCCTGGGCCTTAAATGCCTTTACCCGCGTATCGTTTCCAAGATTAACGATATCGTTGGCGAGACTTATTTTTTCATTTCTTTCATGCATATCTTTGGTCAGGGCCTGTTGCTGGCTTTCAAGGAAAGCGGCACAATTGGATACATATTGTCCTGCTGCCGTATCCATCTCCTTTATATAAGTATCGAGTTTGAGGTTGCTTTTCAGATACTCTCCCATGGCTTCCCCATATGACTCTGCTGCATTTTCGATAATATCAATCTGTTTGATGTTTTTACTCTGACGTGTAATTTTACGCAGGTCCATGGTAATGTTCTTTACATTTTTCAGCCTGGTAATAGCTTCTTTCATCAGTTTTGGGTCCTTTTGGGCTTGCGCCTTAAAATTCATAACCCTGACCGAGTTACCTAAATCGATAATGCTGTTGACCATTGAAACTTTTTTCTGCCGCTCATCCAGGTCTTTCTTGAATGCTGCGTTTTGACCTTCCAGAAAATCTTCACAGTTTGTCATGTAAGATGCCGCATTTTCATCCAGCTTCGCCCTTTGAGTATTCATTGCAATAATAGTTTCTTCGGTCTTCCTGATAAGCGCGGCATAATCATCCACTGCAGCCTTTGCATCAGCTACTTGTCCCTTAAGGGCTTTAAGGTTCCTGGCATTGTCTGCCAGTTCGGAAGCCTCATCCAAATGCCTGTTTACTGCAGTAAGCTCATTTTTTGCCTCTTCGTAATATTTGTGATCCTCGCTTAGTCCGTACCCGCGCATATCATACATCAGACGGTTTACCGCTCCGCGCAGGTCAGTGGCAACCTTGACTTCCGGGATATATTCTTCTGCCAGTTGTGTGGACTTGTCATTGACATTGTACATTGAAAAGACCGAAATACATCCAAGTACGATGGAAATAAATATTAAAATTCCGAATCCTCCGCCTATTTTTGTTACAAGCCTTAGATCTTTAATGTTTATCATTTTCTTAACCTCCATACGCTCATTTATTTTTAATATTTTTAACTTGATATTGCATTTATTATTTAATTCTCATTAAATTTGATGATTCTGTAATCCGGTTTAAAGTGCTTTCTCCTCCGACTGCATAACGAGCCTGATAATCTCTCCCACGTTTTGTGTATCTTCCATAAAATGATAATTATTGCCGGTTGAATTATTTTTTAAACGCCAGGATACATTCATATTATTCTCTTCATAGTCGTAGCTTACAGCCACTGAAGCGGCTTTAGGATTGTATAAGACTCTTATCTGAGAGAGCAGGAATCCTTCTTCAACGAGCTTATCAACAATTGCGAGCAGACTATTATAGTGGGGTGCAACAAAGACAAAAACTACATGACGCCGTTCACAGCGGTAAATATCAAAGCTTCTTATTTTTTTAATCATCTGCCCTAACAGGTTTGTTTCATTTGCTCCGTATATTTTATCTTTAGGGCTGATATGCGCCATATAGGCAAATTTACCAGGGTAGGCAGCAAGAAATCCGGTACAAGTTGATACTCCGAAAGTGTGAATAGACTCACCCTTATTGGCCTTAAGAAATTCATCCATATCTATTCTAAGAGTGGGTTTTGTCATCTGACGCTGCCTATCCCTCAGCGAAGGCATTTTTATTTCATCCAGGTACTCCAGAAGTTTATCCGCGTAGTATCGGCGATGCTGTGCATAATGCTGGGTGATGATCTCATCTCGATCAACTTTGGCAACCACAAGCCAGCGAGTTCCCAGAAAATTGACCACCTCAAAGGATGTAAACACGATGCATCCGCGGTAATCCATGACTGTCCGATGACCTTTTTTTTC